>SYBY01000258.1 GCA_005788585.1 Actinomycetota bacterium
CGGGAGGACGGCGAGCGGCTGCTGACCGACCTGCGCCACATCGCCCAGCTCCTGCACGCCGAGGCGATGGACGACGGCCTGGGCGCGGCCGCGCTGACGCAGTGGCTGCGCCGCCGGATCGTCGAGGCGCAGACCGAGGGCGACGAGGAACGCGCCCGCCGGTTGGAGTCCGACGCCGCCGCGGTGCAGGTCCTGACGATCCACCGCTCAAAGGGGCTGGAGTTCCCCATCGTCTACTGCCCGTTCCTGTGGGACCCGTCGTGGATCCCCGACGAGCAGCTGCCGGTCTTCTTCCACGACGCGACGGCCGACGACGAACGGACGCTGGACGTGGGGCTGTCGGGCGCGGCGTACCGCGACCACCGCGCGGCGCAGGAGGCCGAGGAGCGCGGCGAGGACCTGCGGCTGGCCTACGTCGCGCTGACCCGCGCGCGCCACCAGGCGGTGCTGTGGTGGGCGGGGACGTGGGGGTCGCAGCACTCGCCGCTGAGCCGGCTGGTGTTCGCGCAGGGTGACGATGGGACGATCCCGGCGGACGGTGGGCGAGACGTGCCGAGCGATGAGGTCGCGCGGGAGGCGTTCGAGGCGCTCGGCGGGGACGGGTGCATCAGCGTGGAGTCCGCCGGTCGCGCCGTGCCGGCGGCGGCCTGGGCGGACTCCGGTGAGGCGGAGGCGAACCTGGCCGCGGCGACGTTCGGGCGGACGGTCGACCGGACGTGGCGGCGGACCTCGTACAGCGACATCACGGCGCCGGCGTATGACCCGGGGTCCTCCGAGCCGGAGACCGACGAGGTCGGGGACGAGCATGCGGCCGTGCTCGTCGCCCCGGAGTCGGGTGGCGAGGAGGAGCTGCGGGCGGTGCCGTCGCTGCTGGCCGATCTCCCGAGCGGGACGCGGTTCGGCACCCTGGTCCACGACGTCTTCGAGGCGGCGGACTTCGCGGCGGCCGATCTCGAGGCGGAGGTGCTGCGGTGCGTGGTCGAGGCGCAGGCGTTCCGGCGGGTGGAGATCGGCGACCCGACGGTGCTGGCGCGCGGGCTGGCCGCGTCGTTGCGAACGCCGCTGGGTGGGCTGCTCGACGAGGCGCCGTTGTCGTCGGTGTCGCGCACCGACCGGCTGGACGAGCTGGGGTTCGAGCTGCCGCTGGCGGGTGCGGCGTCGCCGCGGCGGATCGGGGCGCTGCTGCGCTCGCATCTGCCGGCCGACGACCCGCTGTTCGCCTACGCCGACCGGCTCGAGGACCCGCTGCTGCGGCCCGTGCTGCGCGGCTTCCTGACGGGATCAATCGACCTGACGTTCCGGGTCGGCGGGCGCTTCGCGATCGTCGACTACAAGACGAACTGGCTGGGCGAGCCCGACGCGCCGCTGTCCGCGTGGCACTACCGCCCGGCGGCGCTGCGCGCGGAGATGCTGCACGTCCACTACGCGCTGCAGGCGCTGCTCTACACGTGCGCGCTGCACCGGTACCTGCGCTGGCGGGTGGCCGGGTACTCGCCGGACCGCGACCTGGCGGGCGTCTTCTATCTGTTCGTGCGCGGGATGTCGGGTGAGGAGACGCCGCGGGTGGATGGTGTGCCGTGCGGGGTGTTCTCGTGGCGGCCGCCGGGTGCGCTGGTTGAGGCGTTGAGCGATCTCCTGGATGAGGGCGCATGAGCGACGCCGTGGCTGTCGACCCCTTCGACTGGCGCCGCGCGGCGAGCGTGCGCGACGGGCTGCTGGCGGAGTTCAACGCCGCCGACGTGTTGTCCAGCGGTGACGTGGCGGCGGCGCGGTCGTTGGGCGCGCTGGTCGGGGAGACGTCGGACTCCGTGTTGCTTGCGGTGGCGCTGGCGGTGCGCGCGCCGCGGTTCGGGCATGTGTTCGCTGACCTGGCGACGGTGCTGTCGACGATCACCGTGGAGCCCGAGTCGGGCGTGGACGTGGCGGCGCTACCGTGGCCCGCGCTGGAGCCATGGCTGGCTGCCGTGGCGGCGAGCCCGCTGGCGGCGGTCGGCGACGAGGCGGCGGACCGTTCGCCGCTGCGGCTGGTGGGCAGCGCGCTGTACCTCGACCGGTTCTGGCAGCAGGAGCGCGCGCTGGCAGTCGACCTCCGAGCGTTGCATGCGCCTGCCGTGTCGGTCGACGAGGCCGTGCTGGCGGACGGGCTCGACCGGCTGTTCACCGACGACGCCCAGCGCCGGGCGGGCGAGACGGCGCTGCGCCGCCGCCTGTCGGTGATCGCCGGCGGGCCGGGCACGGGCAAGACGACGACGGTGGCGCGGATCGTGGCGCTCCTGCTCGAGCAGGGTGTGTCGCTGGTGGCGCTGGCTGCGCCGACGGGCAAGGCGGCGGCGCGGTTGGAGGAGGCGCTGCATGAGGCGGCGGGGTCGATGGACGTTTCCGCGGACACGCGCGCCGCGTTGCAGGGGCTGTCGGCGTCGACGCTGCACCGTCTGCTGGGCTGGCGCCCGGGGTCGCGTTCGCGCTTCCGCCACGGCCGGGAGAACCGCCTGCCCCACGACGTGGTGATCGTGGACGAGACGTCGATGGTGTCGCTGTCGATGATGGCCGCGCTGGCCGAGGCGGTGCGGCCGGGGGCGCGGCTGGTGCTCGTCGGCGACCCGGGGCAGCTGACGTCGGTGGAGGCGGGCGCGGTGCTGGGTGACATCGTGGTGTCCCACGCGCTGGCCGACGGGGTGGTGGTGCTGGAGAAGGTCCACCGGTACGAGGCGGGGATCGCAGAGCTGGCGACGGCGGTCAGCGCGGGCGACGCCGACACGGTGTTGGACCTGCTGCTGGCGGGGTTGGAGGACGTGCTCTGGCTGGACGTTGATGCGGCTGGCGCGCCTGTGGAGGAGCTGGCCGAGGTGCGGGACGTCGCGGTCGCCGCCGCTTCGGGCGTGGTGTCGTCTGCGTCTTCTGGTGACGCGTCGGGCGCGCTGCGGGCCCTGGAGAGCTTCCGCCTGCTGTGCGCGCACCGCCGCGGGCCGCATGGCGCGCAGACGTGGATGCGGGTGCTCGAGGGGTGGCTGGCCGAGGGCGTTGCGGGGTTCGATCCGGGGGCGGAGTGGTACGTCGGCCGGCCGCTGCTGGTGACCGAGAACGACTACGGGCTGAAGCTCTACAACGGCGACACCGGCGTGGTGATCGATGTCGGAGACGACCGGGTGCAGGCGGCGTTCGAGCGCGGTGGCGAGCCGGTGACGTTCAGCCCGACGCGGCTGGGCGCGGTGGACACGGTCTATGCGATGACGATCCACAAGTCGCAGGGGTCGCAGTTCGGGACCGTCGCAGTGGTGCTGCCCGATGCGGACTCGGCGATGTTGACGCGAGAGCTGCTCTATACGGCGGTGACGCGGGCGCGGGAGCGGGTTGTGATTGTTGGGGATGAGGCGGCGGTGCGGGCGGCGGTTGGGCGGTCGACGGGGCGGGCGAGTGGGCTCGCCGCGCGGCTCTGATCGTCGACCCACCGTTCCACGCGCCGACGTGGCCACGATCCCGAGCGCCATACGAAGAGTTGCAAGTGCTCGCGACCACCAGCAGGCCGATCAGCGGTGCCTCTCCCACATCATGCGGTGGGGGGGGAGCATCTGCTGGCACCACGCCCTATGGAGTACATGACGAAAGAACCGGCAGGCGAAAGCAACTCAGCCTCGTGGCAACGGCAGCTGCGACTCGACTTTGTCACGGGACGCGGACCTGATTTCCCTCCGGGCCGCGCCGTAGGGTCCCACCAAATGGATGATCTGACGGGCCTGACGAGCATCGAGGTTTGCGCGGGGGCGGGGGGACAGGCGCTCGGACTCGAGCAAGCCGGGTTCGAGCACCTCGCTTGCGTTGAAATCGACGACCACGCGTGCGGGACGCTCCGACACAACCGGCCCGGATGGAGAGTCATCGAAGACGACCTGCACGCCGTTGTCCGCGAGCGGGTGCTTGAGGAGCACCGCGGCTGCGACCTCCTCGCCGGTGGTGTTCCGTGCCCACCGTTTTCGTTGGCCGGGAAACAGCTGGGCGCTGACGACGAGCGAGACTTGTTCCCGGCGATCCTCGAGCTGACCGAGCAGCTGCAACCACGCGCGCTCCTGGTCGAGAACGTCAGAGGCCTCCTTGGAGCTAGGTTCAACCCGTACCGACGCGAGATCCTCGATCGTCTATCCGATCTGGGCTATAGCAGGACCGAGTGGGAGATCCTCCAGGCGGCCGACTACGGTGTTCCGCAGCTTCGACCGAGAGCCCTGCTAGTAGCACTTCGTGACGATGTCGAGAGCAGCTGGGAGTGGCCGGAGGCAGATCCGTCAGCGGCGCCGACAGTGGGCGAGGCGCTTGTCGACTTGATGGCTGAGGGCGGATGGCCCTTTGCCGAGGAGTGGGCCGAGCGGGCGAGTCGCGTCGCTCCTACCCTGGTTGGCGGTTCTAAGAAGCATGGAGGCCCAGACCTCGGTCCGACGCGCGCGAAGCGCGAGTGGGCCCGCATGGGGTGCGACGGAATGGGCATCGCGAACGCCGCGCCTGGGCCCAGCGAGCCGCTCGATCACAGCCCCAAGCTGACCGTGAGAATGACAGCGCGACTACAAGGCTTCCCAGATGACTGGGAGTTCATGGGTCGTAAGACGGCGCAGTATCGCCAAGTGGGAAATGCGTTCCCGCCGCCGGTTGCCCGAGCCGTGGGCGGCCGCATTGCGGAAGCCCTAGCAGATGCTCGGGTGCCAGCATTGACGTAGACGTCCGCGCCATTCGGAGCGCTAGCGCTCGATACGCTTCGGGCGTGTCGATTCGCGTGCCTCCGCCGCCCGGGCCTTCGAGCCGCTCGGCCAACATGCGTGCAAATCGCAGGCGAGACACTTCACCTGAGATGGCAGTCAGACGGGCGATTCACGCTGGGGGCCAGAGGTTCCGTGTGGATCTTGCGATCCGCCCCGACGAGGGGCGGCTAGTCCATCCGGACATCGCGTTCACCCGCGCAAAGGTCGCGGTGTTCGTCGACGGCTGCTACTGGCATGGCTGCCCGGAGCATGGGCGTCGGGTTGGAGGCGCTAACGCGTCGTACTGGGGCCCAAAGATCGCACGGAACCGGGAGCGCGACGAGGAGCAGACAGAGCGTTTGGAACGGGCAGGCTGGACGGTCGTCCGCATCTGGGAGCATGAAGATCCAAGTCTGGCCGCGCAGCGCGTGTCGGAGATCGTCCGGCAGTCATCGAACCTTTCCGCACGGTCGGGGTGAGGCGAGATCAGACTGCCTTCGGCCCGAGCGAGATGGTCAGCTGCCCGGCATCCATTCGAACGACCCTCGACGGTCGCCGCCGCAGGCGAGCAAAGAGCTGCTCGCGTCTGGTATGGCTGACGGAGTCGGGCCGAGGAACGCGAGTCCGGCGCAGAGGTCGCTCGGCTTGAGCTCATATCGTGCGCTTTCCCACCGAGCGTCTTCGTGCTGATCAGCTGGCGCACGACTCCTCAGAACCGCGGGGTGGACGGTCGCCACAGCGGAGAGCCGACGATCGGCATCGAGCCCGGCGATGACGAGACGCCAGGCAGGGTCCAGTTGGCCGATCTCGAACTCCTGGCGGCTGAGGTAGACGCGCAACCGCCCGCGACGAGCACTCGTCTTGATCTCGAGGTGCCACGTCCCAGCTTCCGTTGTGACCGCGACGTCATAGCCCAGCCCGTCGTCTGTGAGTGCGACGTGCCGGGCCGCGCCGGGCCATGCGGCCTCGAGCAGCGCCACGATCGCGAGTTCTCCCGCGGCCCCAACGGCAGCCCGGGCCTCAAGGTCAATCTTCCCGTGGACTTGCCGAATGGCGACGAACGCGTCACCAGGTGAAATGTGAAGCGCGTCCGCTAGGTCGTCGCCGTCTGACGGGACCTCGTCCGCCGCCTGAACATGGATATCCGCATCTGCTAGCCACGGCGGCGATGCCGCCGCGAGACCAGCCCGGTAGATCGCCTTGTGGAGTTCGGCGACGCCGGCTCCTTCAAACTCCGAGCGGAGGCGCGTGGGGCCGTAGTCGGAAGTCAGAACACCAATCTCGACCAGCCAGTCAAGTGCCGCGCCGTACTGAGTGCTCGACAGATCGAGGTAGCGCGTGTCCGTCTCCAGCAGGGTGCGGGCCTGTGTCACCGTCGACGTACTGAGCAACCTGCTCCAGCGCTCGGCGGCGATGAGGATGCCCTTAGGTGGCAGAGACATCGCGCAAGAGATCCGCCAGCGCCGCCTTGTCTTCCTCGTTCATTCCCGCGACCCCGATCGTGTCTTCCTCCTGGAGGTCGGCCAGCTCCAGCACCCCCGGGTCATCGAGAATCGTGCCCAGGAAGTCAAGCTTGACCGCCAATCGCTGCTCGACTAGCTCATCGACCGTCCGGTCTGCGACCAGGACAGTGATCGTCGTGGTTGCCTCTGGAGGAAGGCCCAGGCGGTGGATGCGGTCAAGGCTTTGCATAAACCGGCCCGCGGAGAAGTCGCGGTCGACATACACGGCGTCATGGCAGACTTGGTGGAGACTTACACCCTCGCCGAGGGTCGCGGGGTTTGACAGCAGAACGGAGCATCCGGGGTCCTGGCGGAACCTCTGCAGCTCCGCAGCGCGGTCTTCAGTGCCGCCGTATACGACCGCAGGCTGGTACGCGCTGAGGAGGTGGGCAAGCGACGTCAGGTTGCGTACGAAGGTTGACCAAACGAGGGTCTTGCGACCTTCCGCCGCGTTCTCGGCGACTATCGCCGCGGCGGCTTGGTACTTCGGGGAAAGCTCGTAGTGCGGTAGGTCACGCATCATGGCCGCCAGCGACGATCCCGGCGGCGGACTCACCGGGGGGATGCGGAAAGGAAGCGGCTCGTGCGGCGAGAGGCCCGTCGCGAGAAGGGCGGGCGTTGTGGCAGCCATGAGCAGGTAGATGAGCACGCGGCCCAACGCAGCGGCGTCGGCGCCCTCCGCCTGCCATTGGGTCTTGACCTGGCCGGTCAGAGCGTCGTAGAGCTCGCGGTGTAGGGGGGAGAGCGGAACGCGGCGCACATTCCGAGTTACTGCGGGCAGCTGCAGCTCTGCCTTCGTGGTCCTGACGAAGAGCGGCCGCAGCCGTTGGCTGGCGGCGCGCAGATCGCCACCTGCGACCGCCTGTGCGACGGTCCGCCGCCCCTGCCCGGGCCAGACAAAGCCCATCAGGTTCTCGAGGTCTGAGGGGCCGTTAGGGGCGGGCGTGCCTGAGAGGATGAGGCGCCGATGCGCGTACGGTGCGAGTGCGAGACAGGCCGAACCCCATGCGCCCCTCGGCCCAAGCTTCGTGCGGTGGGCCTCGTCAAGCACCAGCAGCGCCGGGTGATCCTGCAGCCAGCGGATCAGGCCGGGATATGAGCCCGGCAACCGCTCATAGTTGGTCAGTGCGATGGTCGCTGACCCGGCCTCTCCGACTGGGCTCAGCAAGGGCGCGCTCGCGCCGTAACACGCACTGAGTTCGTCGACCCAACTTTCATGAGCTGCCTTCGGCGCGACAACGAGTAGCCGCTCGACCTCTCCGGAATCGCGCCGGGCCTGGAAGGCCGCAAGCGCAACACGCGTCTTTCCTGCCCCGGGCACGCTGAAGTTGGCGCCGTGAGCTAGTGCCAAGAGTCTCCCGAGATCGCGGGCTTGGAACGGTGTCAGAGGCGCGTGCCAGCCCCCCGCGAGCTTAGTCGCGTCGAACGGCGTGTCGACGCGCTGTTCACTAAGCCGCTCCTGCGCAACGGCGCTGTCAGCGAGGTTGGTCTCCACAAGTTCGAGGAGCTCACGGTCCCAGGTGACATCGCCGTCGTCGGACGGCCAGGACGCAAGTGTGTAGATGTTGACCAGCAGGTCCTCTAGCCCCACCTCGAACGAGGCAGAGCCAAGCATGCTGGCGGACGCAAACCGGCCTCGTAGACTTTGCAGATGCTCGACCCGCTCGGCGTCCGTCGCAACGAGGACCCGGCCCGGCTGAGCCGCGAGCTGCAGGCTCAGCACGGTGCTCTAGCCCTCCGGCGTGTCAGGGACTCGCGCAACCGCGTGCAACCACTGGAGCCCCTCAGGCATGCTCGCTCCCTCGCGTGCCACCAGTCGCGCGAGCGTGCGCAGGTGCTGCCGGAGGTCGCGGATCGGCTCGTCGAGGTCTTCAAGATCGAAGTTGGACGTCGACCTGGCCTGGGTGACCGCCTCGAGCGCAAGCGCCAGTGCATCGTTGGCCTCCGAGACCCGGTCAGATGCCGCGTAGCGGACCTTCTTCAGCCGACTGCTTCGGCCCTCCTTGTCCAGGCCATTCTCGACGGCGGTACCGACCTCTTCCATGGTCTTGGAGGCCTTCATGACCTCAGCCGAGGTCGCACCGCCATCGGCATGCTGCACGGCACGCGCCCTGAGCACCTCATCAGCCACCGCCCGAACCGCGGCTACCTTTGGAGCGGGCGCGGGCACCTTGAGCTTCGTGCCCGGGATCTTGGCGGCGGGTCCCACAGCAGTGGACTTCGGCTGGAAAGTCTCCAGATACTTCTCACCAAAGTCGTGCTCGATGAGCCGCGCATCGGTCTTTGATTTGTTGAGCGCGATGGCGATCAGGCGCGCCTCCCGCATAGCGTCCGCGTCGTCGGGAGCCTTGTCCTTCAGCCCGGTGTAACCGCGGTAGAGCTCTTCGAGCTTCCCCTGGTGCGTCTCAAAGTCGATAAGACGCATCGCAGTCACGTCCCCATTGTCGAGCTTGACCTGGCTACGCTCGATCGCGTCGCGAATGAACGCCAAGATCCACTGACTGCGGTCTACCGTGGTCTTCTTGATCCGGAACTCTCTGCTGATCTGGTCGGCATTCCAGCCGGCTTTCACACGCTCGTCGATGGCGAGCAGCGCATTCACGAAGGTGTAATCGCGTTTGTACTCGCGGCGCAGCTGCAGTGTGAGCTCGACCGCATCGATGTCGTCGTGACCGGCGTCGGACGGCAGTACCCCGACACGGATGCTGTCCTGGTTCAGTTCGCGCAGGGCAGCGCAGCGGGTATTGCCGTTTACCAGGACGCCGCTCCGAGTAATGATCCCCGGGTCAGTCTGGCCGTGTTTGTCGAGATCGTCCTTGAGCGCTTCGAAGGTGGGGTCGACTTTGTCTGGGTTGGTCGGATCGCCGCGAAGCAGGTGGTGGAGGTAGTCCTGTGCTTCCTCGCTAAAAGGCGCCTCGTCGAGATTGCGGTCGCGCACAGAGTCAAGCGTGCGCTGGGCTCGGATGCGGTGAGTACCCGGGTTGTAGCTGAGGAGCTTCACGGGCATCGAGATGACGTGGAGCACTTGCGAGCCGCCCCGCCATTCGATCGTGACGGTTTCCGCCAGCCCGTCCTCCTTTGCGGCGTCGAGCCGTTGCTTGACTACGTTCTGAACATCAACGGCGTTGGCCGGCTCCTGGCTACTCATGACTGCCGGAGCATAAGACTTGGATCGCCCTGATGCAGCAGAATGCCAGTATGAGCCTTCCCGATTGGAGAACGGCCGAGTCTGGCACGCGCATCCGCGCCGCACTCTGGTTGATGGAAGCCGTGGGTGTTGGGAACAGCTTCACCAAGGCCGAACTGCGCGCCGCATTCCCAGGCGTCGAACAAATCGATCGTCGGATGCGTGACCTGCGGAACGACGGCTGGGTGATCGCCACGAGCCGAGAGGATCGCTCGCTCGAGCCAGATGAGCTGCGATTCGTCTCTGCGGGCGGCTCGGTGTGGGAGCACGACTACCGCCGGTCGAGCGCGTTGGCAGTGAGCGCAAAGGTGCGCTCCAAGGTATTCGCCGCAGACGAGCACACGTGCGTTCTCTGCGGGGTAATCGGTGGCGATACCTTCCCCGACGATCCGTTGAAGATCGCGCGCCTGACATGCCAGCGCTTACCCAGCGATGATGGCACGCTGAGGCTACGCACCGTGTGCGATCGCTGCCAGTCCGGACCCGACCGCGGCGAGTCGGACAACGAGCTCTTGGCGGCGGCCAGCGCACTCGACGATTCGGAACTGAGCGCACTTGCGGAGTGGAGCGAGCACGGCGTGCGGCGCCCGCGCGCAGCCGATCTCATTTGGGCGCGGCTCGCGCGCCTCCCGGCGGATGAGCGCGGTGCGCTACGTGCGGCGATCGTCGACCTGGCTCGTCGCTAACCATCGGCCCGAAGCAGCCCAGCTTCACCGACGTACGCCCGCTCAGTCGGCCAGCACCACGCGCGCGCGTGCGAGTTCACTGATCGTCACCCTGCCTGCTGCGTCCACCGCTCCACCAAGACGCGCGCGACGGAGCGCCGACACGGGGCCGCCCCGTCTCAAGCACGCGGACCCAGGCGACACCGAGCGATGCCGAGTCGGCGACGACCTCCTCGACAGCGAGTCGCAAGTCGGGGGTGGGTGGTCGGGACGACCTTCGCCGGATGGGAGAGCCGTGGGCCGCAGGACCGGGCCGACGACACCATGCGCGAGCTTCGCCGTCTGGACCGGCGACTGGCAAAGAAGTACGGGCCGGCGCCAGAGCTCGAGCCGTGGCCAGAGGACATCGGGGTGCCGTCTCCGCGATCCAATATGGCTCTTCCGCAGCGGGTAGCACTAGTGCTACCTTGGTTTCGGATGACGTCGATTCCACAGAAGACGCTGCGTAACCAGGTAGGCGAGATCCTCCGCCGCGCCGAAGCCGGCGAGCGCTTCACCGTGACCGTGGCAGGGCGCGCAACCGCCGAGCTCGGCCCGATTCGCAGCCGCCACTGGGTCGCGGGTCCTGAACTGCAGCGCGTCTGGGCGACCCCCGCACCCCGCACGCTGGCCGACGACCTGGAGCGCATCGACGCGACGCTCGCCGACCCGTTCGCGCAGTGAGGGCGCTCCTCGACACGTCGGTGCTCATCGCCGACACGTCCCCGGGCGATGTCGAGGCCGCCATCAGCGCGGCCTCGATCGCCGAGCTGCACTTCGGCGTCCTCGTCGCATCGGACGACGACGAGCGCGTGCGGCGTGTCCAGCGCCTGGGAGTCATCGAATCGACCTTCGACCCCTTACCCATCGACGCCGAGGTCAGCCGCGAATGGGGACGGCTCGCGGCAGCTGTCGCGGCGCGCGGCGGCAAGGCGCGCAAGCGCAGCGTCGACCTGGCCATCGCAGCGACCGCGAACGTCCACGGCGTGCCGCTCCTGACGCACAACACCAAAGACTTCCGCCTGCTCGACGGACTGGTGGACGTTCGCGCGCCGGACAACAAGGAGGGCGAATCACAAGCGCCCACTCCCTAGAAGGAGCATGAACCCGTCCACACCCCGGCGCCTCGCCGAGATCCTCACCCTCTTCACCCTCCTCGGCCGGCGCCGCATCGGCGGACTGATCGCACTCGTCCTGATCCTGTTGTGGGCGTGGGCGGCCTTCAACGGGCCCGACACCGGGGACCGCTTCAAGTACCGCGGCAAGTTCGGGGGCCTGACCACGACGACCTCCTCGTACTCGCACCCCCGCTAGCCGACCTACCCATAGACGACTAACATGCCCAGGGCATGTCAAGGATGCTGCAAGTCAAAGGCGTCCCCGAACACGTCCACCGCACCCTGAAGTCCCGTGCCGCCCTCCGGGGGCAGACACTCAGCGACTACGTGCGCGGGGAACTCGAGCGTGTCGCCGCCCGCCCGTCACCCGACGAGTTCCTGGCCATGCTCGATCAGGACGCCCCCGCGTCGCTGGGCAAGAGCGCCGCGAGCGACGTCCGCCGAGCACGCGACAAGTCCGCGTGAGTGTCCTCGACGCGTCCCTGCTCATCGATGTCGTCGTCGGTCTGCCCGCCGGACGTCCGTGGCGCTCGTGGGTCGCGCACGCCGACCGCCTCGCCGCGCCCGACTGCCTCGGCGTGGAGTTCGGCAGGTACCTCCGGCGACACCTGCTCGCCGGCCGCCTCGCATCACAAGATGTCGACCGCGCCCTCACCACCCTGCACGCGCTGGGCATCGACATGTACCCCACGGCGCCCCTGCTCAGCGACGCGATGACACTCCGCGACAACGCCACCTTCGACGACGCGCTCTACCTCGCCCTCGCCCAGCGGCTCAACGAGCCGCTGGCCACCAACGACCGCAAGCTCGCACGCGCGGCGGTCACCGTGGGCGTCCCCGTCCCCACCGCGCCGTAGCCCCCACCACCCCAGACGGCTACTGTCCCTCCATGGCCGCCAACCCCCAGGCCGACCCGACCTCCACCTTCCTCGCCCAGCTCGCCCACGAGCGCGAGCAGTACGCGCTCCCGCCCAAGCTGCGCAACATCGGCGAGCAGGTCGTTCACAAGGCGCTGGAGCTGCTCTTCCCGCACTTCGCCGCCGAGGTCGGCGGCCGGGCCGGGGACGTCGCCGACGAACTCGAAGCGCTGCGGCTCCTGCTCACCGACGCGCTCACCCTGCCCGAGGCGCACTGCGCCGACCCGCGGGACGTCGTCGCGCGCTTCATGCGCAACCTGCCGCGCATCCGCGCCGAGCTGCTCCTCGACGCCCAGGCCATCTGCGACGGCGACCCGGCCGCCCACTCGGTCGACGAGGTCATCCTCGCCTACCCCGGCTTCTACGCCACCGCGGTCTACCGGCTCGCGCACCAGCTGCAGGGCTGCGAGGTCCCGCTCGTCCCGCGCGTGCTCACCGAGATCGCGCACCGCGACACCGGGGTCGACATCCACCCGGGCGCCCAGATCGGCCAGGCGCTGGCCATCGATCACGGCACGGGCATCGTCATCGGCGAGACCGCGATCCTCGGCGACCGCGTGAAGCTCTACCAGGGCGTCACCCTCGGGGCGCTGAGCGTGGAGAAGCGCTTTGCGAAGACCAAGCGCCACCCGACGATCGGGGACGACGTCGTGATCTACGCGAACGCCACCATCCTCGGCGGCGACACCGTCATCGGCGAGGGCAGCCGCATCGGCGGCAACGTCTGGCTGACCAAGAGCGTCCCCGCCCACGCCGTCGTCACGCCCAGCGCGCGTGTCGAGTCGGCCACCCAGGGGGAAGAGCTTCTTGACTTCAACATCTAGGGAGACGCGATGAAGGCCGACAGCATCCTGGAGACCATCGGCGACACGCCGCACATCCGGATCAACCGCCTGTATGCCGACCGGCCCGACGTCACCGTCTGGATGAAGGCCGAGCGGGCGAACCCG
>SYBY01000259.1 GCA_005788585.1 Actinomycetota bacterium
CCGCGCACGGCGAGCAGCCCGAAGAGGATCATCATGCCGGCGATCGCCAGGACGGCGGTCCAGATGTCGTGCCAGCTCATCGTCGTGATGAAGCCGTCGCGCATCGCGTCGATGACGAGCGTCGTCGGGTTGATCGTCGCAATGACCTGCAGCCAGTCTGCGAGCAGGTCCATGGGGGCGTAGGCCGTGGTGAACAGCACGGCGGAGAACGCGACGGCCTGCATGAGCGGCGCCGCCTGCTGGGTCTGGAAGCGCAGCGCGATGACGGTTCCCCAGCACGCCATCGCCGAGGCGAAGCCCATGACGAGCAGGATGCAGACGACGAGGTCGCCCACGCCGGGCCACGGCACGCCCAGCGCGAAGGCGACGAGCAGGAGGAAGGTCACCGGCAGCAGGCAGCGCAGCGCCGCGGATCCCACGATCCCGAGCAGGACGACCGACCGGGGCGCCGGTGCGAGGAGCAGCCGGTCGAACCAGCCGCGCTCGATGTCCCGCGCGAGGTTCACGCCGGTCGCCGCGCCGGTGAAGCCGGCGCCCTGCAGCAGGCTCACGGGCACGATGAACTGCGTGAAGTCCGTCGTGCCGTACCCCGGCAGCTGCGCGGCTTCGCTGAACACCGCGCTCAGGCCGAGCAGGAAGATCGTCGGCGCGAGGACGCCGGGGATGGACGCACCCGGTACGCGCAGGACCTCGTTCAGGCCCCGGCGCATGAGCGCCCAGGTGACGCGCAGTTCGGCCGTCATCGTGCCGCCTGCAGCCGTCCGCGCAGGGCGGAGATCGCGAGGGCGATGCCGACGCCAGCCATCGCCAGGCCGGCGACGAAGCCCTCGATGATGATCTGGGCGTCCCAGCCGAACGCGATCGGCTCGCGCAGGCCCTCGGCGACGTAGCTGATCGGGTTGTACTCGGCGATCACGTCGGCGGGCGATGAGAGCAGCTCGATCGGGAAGAACGCCGAGCTGAGGAACAGCGCGACGATGACCAGCGGGAAGATGCCCTGCACGGTCGACGCGCTCCGGGCCCGCAGGGCGATGAGCACCCCGAACGCGCCGAATGCGAGCGCCGCGACCACGCCGAGGGCGACGACCACCAGCACCCCGCCGGGCCCGGTCGCCATCTGCGCGCCGAAGATGAAGCCGAGCGCCAGGAACCACAGGACCTGCAGCGCACCGAGGACCCCGGCCGCGCCGATGCGTCCCATCACGATCGCCGTGCGCGGGATGGGCGACACCACGAGCCGGTCGAAGAACCCGGCCTCGATGTCCAGGGCCATCGCGATGCCCGCGCTGACGCCGCCGAGCATCGTCGACTGGCAGATCGCCGAGGCGAGCTGGAAGTCCAGGAAGCTCTCGACCTCCGGGAAGCCGGGCAGGCCGGTGGTGGCCTCCAGGCCGCCGGTGTTCACGGCGAGGAACAGCGTGGGGAAGACGACGAGCGGGGCGAGGAACTGCGGCCGGCGAAACGCGTTGCGCAGTGCCCGGCGCATCAGCGCCAGCGACGCGCGGGTCACGCCGCGGGCTCCGGTTCGGGCTCCGGCGCGGCGTCGGCGCCCTCGAGGTGCTCGCCGGTCTTGTTCAGGAACACGTCGTCGAGGGACGGTTCCTTGACGTCGAGCGTCGCGACCTGGACCCCGGCGTCGTCGAGCGCCCGGACGATCGGGGCGAGCCCGGCGGAGCCGTCGGGCAGCGCCACGGAGAGGTCGCAGTCGCTCGTCGGCGGCCGGCCGTCGCCGAAGCGGGCGAGGACCTCGCGCGCGGCGTCGCGGTGGCTCTCATCGACGAGGGTGACGTCCAGGTGCGGGGCGCCGACCTCGGCCTTCAGGGACGCCGGGGTGCCCTCGGCCACGATCTTCCCGCTCGCGATGATGCCGACGCGGTCGGCGAGCTGATCGGCCTCTTCGAGGTACTGCGTCGTGAGGAAGACGGTGGTGCCCTCGTCGCGCAGGCGGCGCACCTCGTCCCACAGGGTGAGCCGCGACGTGGGATCGAGCCCGGTGGTCGGCTCGTCGAGGAACAGGACCTCGGGCTCGTGGATGAGCGCCATCGCCAGGTCGAGGCGACGCTGCATGCCGCCCGAGTAGGTCCCGACGCGACGGTCGGCCGCGGCGGACAGCCCGACACGCTCGAGCAGGTCGCCGCCACGGTCGACGACGGACTCCGGGGCGATGCCGTGCAGGGTCGCGGCGAGCTCGAGCATCTCGCGACCGGTCATCAGCAGGTCGAGTGCAGCCGCCTGGAGCGCCACGCCGATGCGCTTGCGCACCTCGGCAGGCTCGGTCGCGACATCGAACCCGGCGACGGTCGCGCGTCCCCCGGTGGGGCGCAGCAGCGTGACGAGCATGCGCACCGTGGTGGTCTTCCCGGCGCCGTTCGGACCCAGGAATCCGTACACCTCGCCGGGCTCGACCGCGAGGTCGATGCCGTCGACGGCACGGAGCCCGGCCCCGCGCCGCGCGGGGTATTCGCGCTGGAGATCGATGGTCTCGATGGCGGGCATCTGGCGCACTCTAGTGACCGTTGCGTCTGCAACGGCCGTTTCGCACCGCAAC
>SYBY01000260.1 GCA_005788585.1 Actinomycetota bacterium
CCCACCTGTTCCCGTCCGCCGCCGCGCTGGCGACGGCCGAGCCCGCGATGCCTCGTGCCCGGGCGGCCGCGTTGCGCGGGCTGGCGTCCGCGCTGGCCGGCGGCGACCTCGCCCTGGACGTCGGCGTCGACCGTGAGGAGGCGCACGCGGCGCTCGTCGCCCTGCCGGGCATCGGCCCGTGGACCGCGTCGTACATCGCGATGCGCGCGCTGCGCGATCCCGACGCGTTCCTGCCGACCGACCTCGGGGTCCGCCACGCCCTCGAGCGTCTTGGGCAGGACGGGCGGCCGAACGCCGTGCTGCGGCTGGCCGAGCGCTGGCGCCCGTACCGGGCGAGCGCCGTCCAACACCTTTGGGCAAGTCTCGCCCTGCCCGTCGATCGAACGGAGGCCGCATGACCACCCTGCACACCACCATCGACACCCCGATCGGCCCGCTGCTGCTGACCGGGGACGGCGACGTCCTGCACGGCGTCCGCTTCGGAGACGGCCCGATCGATCCGGCGTGGCACCACGACGCCGCGGCGTTCGCGCCCGTCACCACGCAGCTGCACGAGTACTTCCATGACGGCCGCACGAGCTTCGATCTCGCGATCGAGCTGCGCGGCACGCCGTTCCAGGTGGACGTGTGGGAGCAGCTGCGCGCGATCCCGTACGGCGAGACGATCAGCTACGGCGAGCTGGCGCAGCGCGTCGGCCGGCCGAGCGCCGTGCGCGCGGTCGGGGCGACGAACGGGCGCAACCCGATCCCGGTGATCGTCCCCTGTCACCGGGTGATCGGCGCGGACGGGTCGCTCACCGGGTTCGGCGGCGGGCTGCCGGTCAAGCGGGCGCTGCTCGATCTGGAGCTGACACCGTCGTTGTTCTGAACCTCCGTCGAGAAGAGGGCGCCAGGCGCCCCTTTCTCGACGTCGATCGATGAGTTCTCCGCCGCCGGCGCGTCGTAGCTCCCATGAGCTACCTCCTGATCCCCGGCGGGGGCGGCAACCCGTGGGACTGGCACCTCGTGGCCGATCGCCTCCGCGCGCGCGGCCACGAGGTCCTCTCGCCGCGCCTGCCCTACGACGACCCTCAGGGAGACCTGGCCGCCTTCGAGCGTGTCCTGCGCGCGGCGATCGGCGGCCGGGAGCGCGTCACCGTCGCCGCGCACTCGATGGGTGCGTTCCACGCGCCGCTCGTCGCCGACCGGGCCGACGCGCTGCTGCTCGTCGCGCCGATGGTCCCGCTGCCCGGCGTGTCGGCCGCCGACTGGTCCGGCCCGACCGACCAGGAGGCGTACGACGCTCCGTTCGACCTGCGCGACACGTTCCTGCACGACGTGTCCGACGAGCTCGCGGCGGAGGCCATCGCGCAATGGGGCGAGGGCGGTGAATCCGACGCGTCCTTCGCCGAGCCCTGGCCGCTGCCGGCGTGGCCCGACGTGCCGACCCGCGTGCTGATCGGCGCCCAGGATCGCCTCTTTCCCGAAGCGTTCCTGCGCCGGCGCATCGGGCGGGAACTCGGGATCGAACCCGATGTCGTCGACAGCGGGCACATGCCGATGCTGAGCCGGCCCGATGAGGTCGTGGCGTGGCTCCTCAGGCCGGTGTGACGTCCGGGGCCGCGGGCGCGCCCACCGGCACGGGCCGCAGCACCCGGAAGTCCGCCGGATCGGGTGCGGCGACCGCCCGGACGTACTCATGCACGAAGCCCGGCCAGTTGCGCGTCACGCGGCCCGTTCCCTCGTGGCGGTACCAGCTGTCACAGCCGGTCCACACCGTCTGCTGCATCCGCGCATCGAGGGCGGCATTCGACGCCGCCTGCGCCTCGGCGCGCACCTCCAGCGCGGCGCCGTCCCCGGGAACCATGCCGACGGCCGTCGCGATGTACGACGCCTGCGCCTCCAGCATCTCGACGATCGACCCCGAGCCCAGGTTCGTGTTCGGGCCGTAGAGGACGAACGCGTTGGGGAACCCGTGCACCGTCATGCCGAGGTGGGCGAGCTCGCCCTCGGCCCATACGTCGGCGAGCGGCCGCCCTGAGCGGCCGACGACCTCCAGCGGCGTGACGAGCGCGTCGGCGAAGCCGGTCGCCCAGACGATGACGTCCGTCTCGCGCTCCGTCCCGTCGGCATAGCGCACGCCTCGCGGGGTGACGGCGTCAACCCGCTTGGTCACGACATCGACGTTGGGCTGCTGCACCGCGTCGAGATACGACGAGCTGAACAGGATGCGCTTGCAGCCGAACGGCTCAGTGGGGGTGAGCTTCGCGCGCAGCGCCCGGTCGCGGACCTGGGTGCGCAGGTACGCCGAGGACCACAGCCGCCACGGCAGGTTCCAGCGCGGGTCCACGGTCAGCCCCGCGGTGACCATCACGCCGAACCCGCGAAGCAGCTGGCGGCGCAGCGCCTGCAGGCCGGGCACCCCGGCGATCATGCGCCGTACGCGGGGCGAGTAGTCCTCGTTTCGCCGCGGCAGGATCCACGGTGCCGTGCGCTGCACGACATCGAGCTGCGCCACACGGGACACCAGCTGCGGCACGACTTGGATCGCCGTCGCGCCGGTCCCGACCACGGTCACGCGGCGGCCGTCCAGCGCGACGTCGTGGTCCCACTCGGCCGTGTGGAACTGCGCGCCCGTGAACGTGTCCCGGCCCGGGATCGGCGGGACCGCAGGCCGGCTGAGCTGGCCCGTGCCGAGGACGACGACGTCGGCCTCGATGGTCGCGCCGCCGCCGGTGCGCAGGGTCCAGCCGCAGCGCGCGGGGTCGAAGCGCGCCTCGACGATCTCGGTGTTCAGCACGATCCTGTCCGTCAGGTCGTGCTCGGCGGCCACGTCGCGCAGATACGCCAGGACCTCGTCGCGCGACGGGCACGGTCGCGACCAGTCACGGCGCTGGGCGTACGAGTACGAGTAGAGCGCCGACGGGATGTCGCAGGCCGAGCCCGGGTAGTCGTTGTGCCACCACACGCCGCCCAGTGACGGTGCCCGCTCGTACAGCGTGAACGACGCGATGCCTGCGCGCTGCAGCGCGATCGCCGTGGCGATGCCCCCGAAGCCGGCGCCGACGATCGCGACCCGGACCGCGCGTGTGTTCCCCATTCCGCAAAGGCTGCGGATTGCAGGCGGTTCGCGGGGGTGCTCAGAGGCTCACCGCCGGGCGCGCGGAGTGTGGCGCGGACACACCGCATCGCCGTCGTGCGTGCGCTTCGATGCGAGGCGTGACCGAGACGCTCGCTGTCCACGACCCCACCGACGGCCGGGTCGTCGGGGATACCCCGACGCAGAGCCGCGAGGAGGTGCAGGCGCTGGCCACCAGGCTGCGCGCCGCACAGCCCGCCTGGGAGGCCCTCGGGCCGAAGGCGCGCGCCGAGCACGTCGGGCGGCTGCGCGACTGGGTGCTCGACCATCAGGACGAGCTCGTGGCGCTGCTGCGCAGCGAGTCGGGCAAGTCGATGCCCGACGCCGCCCTGGAGGCGATGGGCATCGTCGACGTCATGACGTTCTTCGCCGGCAAGGCGGAGTCCGCGCTGGCCGACGAGTCGCAGCGCCCCCACGGACCGCTGACGATGGGCAAGCAGCTCGGCCTGCGCCGCCGGCCCTATCCGCTCGTCGGCATCATCACGCCCTGGAACTTCCCCCTGACCCTGCCCGTCATGGACGCGATCCCCGCGCTGCTCGCGGGTGCCGCCGTCCTGGTCAAGCCCAGTGAGTACACGCCGCTGGCGCTCCAGCGGATGGTGCGGGCCTGGAGCGAGGACCTCGGCGCGCCCGACGTCTTCGCGCTCGCGCTCGGCACCGGCGATGTCGGCGAGTCCGTCGTCGAGGTCTCCGACTACGTGCAGTTCACCGGCTCCACCGTCACCGGCCGCAAGATCGGCGTGCGCTGTGCCGAGCGGCTCATCCCGTGCGGCCTGGAGCTGGGCGGCAAGGACCCGATGCTCGTCCTCGCCGACGCGAACGTCGAGCGCGCTGCGAACGCCGCGGCGTGGGGCGGCCTGGTCAACAGCGGCCAGGTCTGCACGAGCGTCGAGCGGGTCTACGTGGAGTCCGCGATCTACGACGAGTTCGTCGACCAGCTCGTCGAGCGCGTCCGCGGCCTGCGCCACGGGCCGGCGTCCGGCGACGAGCTGCGCGACGTCGGCGCGATGGCGAACGCCGCCCAGGTCGACGTCGTCGAGCGCCACGTCAACGACGCGATCGCCAGCGGCGCGCGCGTGCTGACCGGCGGCCGCCGCGGCGCCGGCCCAGGCTTCTCCTACGAGCCGACCGTTCTCGTCGACGTCGACCAGGACATGCTCGTCATGCGCGAGGAGACGTTCGGACCGGTCATCCCGGTCATGCGCGTCACCGACGCCGAGGAGGCGATCGAGCTGGCGAACGACTCGCCGTACGGCCTGTCGGCCAGCGTCTGGACGTCGAGCAAGGACCGCGGCCTGGAGATCGCCCGGCGCCTCGAGGTCGGCGCGGTCAACGTCAACGACGTCCTGAGCAACCTGTTCGCGTTCGGCCTTCCGATGGGCGGCTGGAAGCGATCGGGCCTCGGCGCGCGCCTGGGCGGCGAGGACGCGATCCGCAAGTACTGCCGCAGCCAGGCGGTGACGGTCGCGCGCATGACGCCGGCCACCGAGCTGGCCTGGTACCCGTACGCATCCTGGAAGACGAAGCTCGCCGGAAGGATCGTGCGGCTCTCCGCCGCACGCGACCTGCGCCGGCGGCTGGGGATCTGACCATGAGCCCGAGTGTCCTGCCCGGCGAGGAGGAGTTCGCCGATCTGGTCCCCGCGCGGGGATCGATCACCTGGCAGCTCGCCGGGGACCTGCGCCTGCTGGGCGGCGCGGGCTACGCGCTCATCCTGCAGGTCGCCCATCCCACGGTCGGCGCGGGCGTCGGCCAGTACTCCGGGTTCGCGCAGGATCCCTGGGGCCGGCTGTTCCGCACGCTCGACTACGTCAACGGGTCCATCTACGGCGGGCCCGAGATGGCCGGCGAGATCGGCCGCCGCGTGCGCAACGTCCACAAGACGATCAAGGGCACGACGGCCGACGGCAGGCGCTACCACGCGCTGGAGCCCGAGGCGTTCGCCTGGGTCCACGGCACGCTCGCCGAGTCGATCATCCGCAACCACCAGCTCATGGGCCGGACGATCACGCGCGACGAGCGCGAGGAGTTCTGGCAGGAGTGGCGCGCCCTCGGCCGACTGATCGGCGTGCGCGACCGCGACCTGCCGACGGACTGGGCCGGGTTCCGCCTGTACTTCGACCGGATGTGCGCCGACGTGCTGGAGGACCACCCGACGGTTCACGAGGTGCTCGAGACGCTCGACAAGCCCGGCGCGCCGCCGGTCCCGGGCCTGCCCGACCCGCTGTGGAACGCGATGCGCAAGCCCCTCGCGCGGCAGCTGCACCTCATGACGGTCGGCCTGCTGCCGCCGGTGCTGCGCGAGCGCTTCGGCCTGACGTGGTCGCCCGCCCACCAGGCGGTGTTCGGCGCGCTCTGCGCCACGGTGAAGACGTCCGGCCTGCTGCTGCCGCCGCAGCTGAAGGAGTTCGGGCCCGTGTACGTGCAGTGGCGGCGCAAGCAGCTGGAACGCGGTGACGTGGCGGCGCGCACGCCGCCCAAGCGCGACGTCGCGCTGGTCTGAGCCGCGGCGGCGCCCTGGGGAGGGCGCCGC
>SYBY01000261.1 GCA_005788585.1 Actinomycetota bacterium
CAGCAACGTGTCGGGGACGCTGCGCGACGACGTCACCGCGATGGACGCGCTGCGCAGCGTGCTGCCCGCGGGGACGCTGAGCGGGGCGCCGAAGGTCCGCGCGATGCAGATCATCGACGAGCTGGAACCCGTCAAGCGCGGTGGCTACGGCGGGGCGATCGGGTACCTGTCCTACACGGGCGACCTCGACACGTGCATCCACATCCGCACCGTGGTGGTCAAGGACGGCGTCGCGTACATCCAGGCGGGCGGCGGCACCGTGGCGGACGCCAAGCCCGCGTACGAGTTCGTCGAGTCCGAGAACAAGTCGCGGGCGGTGCGCCGCGCGATCGAGCTGGCGATGGCCCAGCCGGAGTGGCCATGACCAGCGTCCTCGTCGTCGACAACTACGACTCCTTCACCTCCCCCCTCGTCCAGGACCTCGGCGAGCTGGGGGCGGACATCGAGGTCGTGCGCAACGACCAGGCCACGACGGACGAGCTGCTCGCGCGGCGGCCCGACCGCGTCGTGGTCTCGCCCGGGCCGTGCACGCCCAACGAGGCGGGCATCAGCCTGGAGGTCGTCCGCCGGTTTCCCGAGGAGGGCATCCCGCTGCTCGGGGTCTGCCTGGGCCACCAGTCGCTGGCGCAGGCGTTCGGCGGCAGTGTGGTCCGGCATGAGCCGATCCACGGCAAGACGACCGAGATCACGCACGACGGGCGCACGATCTACACGGGACTGCCGGAGAAGATCACGGTCGGGCGGTACCACTCGCTCGTGGTCGACGAGGCCGCGCTGCCTGAGGATTTCGAGGTGACGTCGCGCGGCGGCGGGGTCGTGATGGGCATCAGACACCGCAGTCTTCCCGCAGAAGGCGTGCAGTTTCACCCCGAATCCGTGCTGACGGACGACGGGCGTGCGATGCTGCGCACCTTCCTCGCAGACTGATTGATGCCTGACCCGATTCTCACCACGGCCATCGATGCCGTCGCCTCCGGCCAGGACCTCACCGCCGACCAGGCGACGGAGGTGCTGGACATCGTCATGCGCGGCGATGCGTCGGAGATCCAGATCAGCGCGTTCCTCATCGGCCTGCGGACGAAGGGCGAGACCGAGGAGGAGATCGAGGGTCTCGCGCGGAGCATGCGGGGCCTGGCGACCGCGGTGCGGACCTCGCGCGAGGACCTGGTCGACACAGCCGGGACCGGGGGCGGGCGCCAGACCTTCAACGTGTCGACCACCGCGGCGATCATCGCGGCGGGCGCGGGCTGCGCGGTCGCCAAGCACGGCAACCGCAGTGCGACGGGCCGGTCCGGCTCCGCGGACGTGCTCGAGGCGCTGGGCGTGCGGATAGACCTCGACGCCGAGCACGTGGGGCGCTGCATCGACGAGATCGGCTTCGGCTTCATGTTCGCGCCGGCCCATCACGCCGCCATGCGGCACGTCGTGCCGGTGCGCAAGGAACTCGCCGTGCGCACGATCTTCAACTTCCTGGGGCCTTTGACGAACCCGGCGGGAGCGCGGCGCCAGCTCATCGGCGTGAGCGACCCCGCGTTCGTCGATCGCATCGCACGTGCGTTGGCGCGATTGGGGGTCGATCGGGCCCTCGTCGTATCCTCGGCCGACGAACTGGACGAGATGAGCGTCGCCGCACCCACCACCGTCGTCGAAGTCGACGGCACCGAGCTGCACCGGAGCACCGTCGTCCCCGAGGACTTCGGGCTGCTGCGCCATCCCGATCACGACGCCACCGCGGGCGGCGGGCCGCAGGAGAACGCGGCCATCGCCCGGGCGATCTTCGCGGGCGATGCCGCGCACGGGCCGGGCACGCCCACGCACGACCTGGCGGCGCTGAACGCCGGTGCCGCCATCTACGCCGCGGGCGGCGCGCGGACGCTGCGCGAGGGCGTCGAGCAGGCCGTGGCCGCCATCGCCGACGGCCGCGCCGCCGCGACCCTCGATCGCCTCGTCGCGACGACCCAGGAGCTGGCCCACGCATGAGTTCCGTGCTCGATCGCATCGTCGAGACCACCCGCGAGGACGTCAAGCGCCGGCGCAAGCAGACCCCGGCCGCGGAGCTCGAGGCGATGCTCGCGTCACGCGAGGACCGGCCGTTCAGCGAAGCGCTGTCGCGCCCGGGCGTGTCGCTCATCGCCGAGCACAAACGCCGGTCGCCCTCGGCGGGCCCGATCCGCGAGGGGGGCGAGATCGACGCGATCGTCCAGGCCTACGAGGCCGGCGGCGCCGCGGCGCTGTCGATCCTCACCGAGGAGCGGAACTTCGGCGGCTCGCTGGCCGACCTGCGCTCCGCCCGCGCGGCGTGCGGACTGCCGATCCTGCGCAAGGACTTCATCGTCGACCCATACCAGGTGATCGAGTCCGCCGCCGCGGGCGCCGACGCGATCCTGCTCATCGTCGCCGCGCTGGAGCCGAAGTGGCTGGAGCGGCTCTACACCGAGGCGCGCGCCGTCGACCTCGACATCCTCGTGGAGGTGCACGACGAGGAGGAACTCGAGTGCGCCCTGGAGGTCGTCGACGCCGACGTCATCGGCATCAACAACCGCAACCTCGGCGACTTCACCGTGGACATCCAGCGGACCTTCGAGCTGCTCTCGGACATCCCGGCCGGCAAGACCGTCGTCGCGGAGTCGGGCTTCCACACGCGCCAGCAGATCGAAGAGCTCGAACGCGTCGGCATCGACGCCGTGCTCATCGGCGAGGCGCTGATGCGCAGTGAAGATCTCGAGGCCGCGACGCGCGTCCTCACCGGCATGGACGCCGACGAGCCAGAGCTGTAGCGGGAGCCGCCCTGCCATCATGCGCGACGTGCCTAGGTCCCCGTTCGTCGCCGCACTTCTGGGAGGGCTCGTCGTCGCCGCCGCGCTGATCGGCTACGACCAGGTCCGCGATCCGGACACCCGCACCGTGGTCGAGCAGGCGCCGCTGCGGTCCGGGGCGCCCGCGACCACGTCGAGCACCGCGGACGGCCGGTCGACCGCGGGCCTCACGCCCCGGCAGATCTACGAGCGCGACGCGCCGGGCGTCGTCCTCATCCGCGCGCAGGTCGTCCAGCGCACCGACTCCCCGTTCGATCTGTTCGGTCCCCAGCAGCAGGACGAGTCGACCGGCACCGGGTTCGTCATCGACGACGACGGGACGATCCTCACGAACGCCCACGTGGTCGAGGGCGCGGTGAGCGTGTCGGTGCAGTTCGAGGACGACCGGCTCGTCGACGGCCGCGTGATCGGCAAGGACCTGTCGACGGACCTCGCGCTCGTGCGCGTGGAGCCCGACAAGGTCAAGCTCTCGCCGCTGCGGCTGGGGGTCAGCAAGGACGTGAAGGTCGGCGACCCGACGGTCGCGATCGGCAACCCGTTCGGCCTGGAGCGCACGCTCACCACGGGCGTGGTCAGCGCGCTGCAGCGTCAGATCAAGGGGCTCGACGACTTCACGATCGACAACGTCATCCAGACCGACGCGCCGATCAACCCGGGCAACGCCGGTGGGCCGCTCATCGACGCGGCGGGCCGGGTCATCGGCGTGAACTCCCAGATTCAGACGGCGCAGGGCGGGACGGGCAGCGTGGGGATCGGCTTCGCGGTGCCGATCGACACCGCGAAGGAGGTCATCCCGCAGCTGAAGTCCAAGGGTCGCGTGGACCGCGCGTGGATCGGCCTGACGACGGTGACGGTGACCCCGTCGATCGCGAAGCTCGGCCTGGACGTCGAGCGCGGCGCGCTGATCCAGACCGTCGAGCCGGGCAGCCCGGCCGAGCGCGCGCGGATGCGCGGCGGGGACGTACAGGCCCAGGTCGGCCAGGACCCGGTGCTGCTCGGCGGCGACGTGATCGTCGACATCGGCGGCAAGCCGGTGCGTTCGACCGAGGACGTGGCGACGGCGGTGAGCACGCGCAAGCCGGGGGAGGACGTGTCCGTCACGGTGGTGCGGGACGGCCTGCGGGTGAAGGTGCGCGTGAAGCTCAGCCAGCGCCCCAGCGTGGTGACGCAGGGCTAGCTGCCCCCCACCGGCGCCGAACGGCAGATCGACGTCGCTATAGCCACGTGGATCTGCCGCTCACCGCGGGGTGGGGGGCGAGTTTTCGCTGGCTGCCACCTAGAAGGGGCATGGACTTCGATGCGCTGCTGGCTCAGCAAGAAGGTGTCTTCTCCGTTTGGCAGCTGCGCCGCGCCGGGTGGAGCGAGGCCAAGGCGCGGCACGCCGTGCGCGGTCTGCGCGAGATTCACCACGGCGTGCGGGTCACGGGCCACGCGCCGCTGACCGAGCGCCAGCGGTGCTGGGCGGCCGTGCTCACCGAGCCCGGGACGCTGCTCAGCCACGCGAGCCTCGCTCGGCTCCTGCGGTTCGATGACTGGCGGGCGGACCACGAGACGGTTATGCGGCGCGGTGATGGCGGCATTCAGCGGCACCCCGGGCTCGTCGTCTACCGGTCGGCCCGCCTGGCGCCCGTGGACGTTCGTGACGTCGCGGGCCTGCCGTGCGTCAGTCCGGCCCGCGCGCTGCTCGACCTCATGCCGCAGCGGCCCGAGCTCAACGCGGCCCGGCTGGTGCGCAGCGCCCTGCGCGAGGGCGTCGTCAACGCGACGGACCTTCGGGTGATGCTGGCGCTGCACGCCGGCAGGCGCGGGGTCGCACGGCTGCGGCGATACACGAGCGAGTACGCCCACCTGCCGATGCACCGCACGAAGAGCGACGCCGAGGCACTGGGGCTGGCGGTGCTCGACGGCGCGGGGGTCGAGATTCCGCTCGTGAACGTCAAAGTCGCCGGTGAGGAAGCGGACTACGTGTGGCGCGCGGCGCGGTGGATCGTGGAACTCGACAGCCGGAAGTGGCATCACCCCGTCGAGGACGCTCGCAAGACGGCGGTGTGGGAACGGGCCGCGTGGACGGTGCGACGGATTCCCACGAACGATGTCTACCGCCACCCACACCGACTGCTTGCCGCGGTCCCGCCGCATCTGCGCTGAGCGGCAGATCCACGTCGCTATAGCGACGTCGATCTGCCGTTCGGCGCCGTGGGGGCTACAGCAGCGTGCCCAGCGTGAGCGGGACGACCGCTCCCGCGCCCGCCTTGCGCAGCTGGCCGCCCACCATCGCCAGGGTCCAGCCGGACAGGCGCCGGTCGTCGAGCAGGACGCCAGCGCCCGCCGGAGGCGTGCCCACGACGCGGAACGCGCCGCGCACGTTCGCGGCCTGCTGCACCGCATTGGCCATCTCGCGCTGCGGCGGGCGCGGCTCGGTGCGCTCCAGCAGGTCGACGTGAGGGATGCCCAGCTCGCGCGCGATGGTGTCCGCCACTGGGTGCAGCAGCGCGCCGAGCGACGCCGACGGCACCGTCGTGATCCAGTCGACGCGGACGCCGGACCCGCGCAGCACGTCGGCCAGCGCCATCGCGATCTCGTCGTCGATCCGTCCCGCGCGCAGCCCGCGCTCGATCGCCGGCCACCAGCCGCCGTCGCCGACCCGGGCCAGCGCCCAGCCGGGCTCGGTGCGCACGTCGTCGGGGATCCTCTTCATCGCCCCCGTGGCGTCCGGGGCCATCTTGCGGACGTCCAGCGCGATCGGGTTCGCGCGCAGGTGGCGCTGCGCGAGCTCCACCAGCGCCGGGTCCGGCGGGTCGGCGAACTTCGGCGCGGTGCAGACCGAGCATCGGCCGCAGTCGCGCGGGTCCACGTCGTCGAGCTCCTCCTGCAGCACACGCATGAGGCAGCGGCCG
Source organism: Actinomycetota bacterium (assembly GCA_005788585.1). The sequence goes on from SYBY01000261.1 coordinate 5,714, forward strand.
TTGGTCCCGTACTGCGCCATCGCGGCCTGCTCGGCGCGGCGCAGCTCGGTGACCGCGGCGTAGCGCTCGCCGTCGTACTGCCAGTCCGCGCCGGGGAGCAGCCGCCAGCGCGTGCCGTCCCGCGTGACGGCGCCCTCGACGTCGAGGATCTTCAGCATTGCGTCGATCCGCGAGGAGCCGAGGTTCACGGCGGACATCAGCTCGCGCGTGGTGCGGTCACCGGTCGCAAGCTCCGCGAGGACCGCGTCGACCCGCTCGCGCGACGGGAACGCCTGGCTGATGAAGAAGTCCTGGATGCGCTTGTCCTCGCCGCCGCGCAGCAGCACCACGTCGGCGTGCTCGACCCCACGACCGGCACGGCCGACCTGCTGGTAGTAGGACACGACCGAGCCGGGCGCCTGGTAGTGCACGACGAAGGTCAGGTCGGACTTGTCGTAGCCCATCCCCAGCGCGCTGGTGGCGACGACCGCCTTCAGCTCGTTGCGCAGCAGCCGCTCCTCGGTCGCGACGCGCAGCTCGGTGTCCTGCTCGCCGCTGTACGCCGCGGCGGCGATCCCGTGGGCGGTGAG
>SYBY01000262.1 GCA_005788585.1 Actinomycetota bacterium
AGTATCGAGCGGACCGTCGTGTCGTTTGACGAGGTGTCGGGTTAGGATGCCCAGCGATCGGATGCGCCGCGTCAACGAGGCCATCAGGGAGGTGCTCTCGGACGCGACGAACAAGGGACTGAAGGATCCTCGCGTGGGTTTCGTGACCGTCACCGAAGTCGACACCAGCCCGGACCTGCGCCATGCCACGGTGTTCGTCAGCGTGCTCGGGACCCCGGAGGAGCGGGCGGCGTCGCTCGAGGGCCTGCAGTCGGCGCACGGCTACCTGCAGCGCCGGGTCGGCTCCGAGCTGCGCCTCAAGCGGACCCCCGCCCTGGACTTCGCGCACGACGACACCGCCCTGCGCGCGGCGCGACTGAACGCGCTGATCGACGAGGAGGGACACTCGTGACCGGATCGCGAAACGGCGACGTGGAAGACACACGCGGACGGGTGATCTCCGAGCTTCGCAATGGCGAGCGGTTCCTGCTCGTCACGCACGAGAACCCCGATGGGGACGCCCTCGGATCGCTCGTGGCGATGCATGGCGTGCTGCGGGCGCTCGGCAAGGACTCGCTCATGTTCATGGACGCCGACGAGTTCCCGCTGCCGTACGAGTACGCGTTCTTCCGGCTGGACAACCTCGTGTCCATCGTGCCCGACGACCTCGACGACCGCACGGTTGTCTTCCTGGACTGCGGCAACATCGATCGCACGCCGTCGGACCTGCTGCGCAACGCCGACGCGCACATCGTCAACATCGATCATCACCACGACAACACCCGCTTTGGCACGGTGAACCTCGTGGTCGACGCGGCGTCCTGCACTGCGGAGATCGTGTGGGACCTGATGCAGGATCTCGGGGTCGAGGCGACCCCCGAGATCGCCGACGCGCTCTACGTCGGGCTCGTGACCGACACCGGCAAGTTCATGTACGAGAACACCGGCACGCGCGCGCACAAGATGGCGGCGGCGCTCATCGAGGCCGGCGTCGACGTCCACGAGATCTACCGGCGCCTGTACGAGGGGATGCCCGAGCCGAAGCTGCTGCTGCTCGCCCGGGCGCTCAACCACGTGCAGCGCTTCGACGACGGGCGGCTGACGATCACGCTGCTGACGCGCGAGGACTTCCTCGCCACCGGGGCCGAGGACTCGTTCACGGAGGGGATCATCGACCACCTGCGATCGGTTCGCGGCACGAAGGTGGCGGCGATGGCGCGCGAGCTGCCCGCCAACGGCGCGGGCCCGCGGTCGAAGGTCTCGCTGCGCGCCACCGACGGCGAGGTCGACGTCTCGGCCATCGCCCGTGCCGGCGGCGGTGGGGGCCACCGCCAGGCTGCCGGGTTCACGACCGGGATGACCGGCGACGAGCTGGTCGCCTTCCTGCGCGACGCGCTGGCCGCGCAGCTGGCCGCCCCGCGCTGAGCGCCGGCCCGCATCCGGGAGCGCCCATGGACGGCGTCCTGCTCATCGACAAGCCCGCCGGGAAGACCTCGCATGACGTCGTCGCCGCGGTCCGGCGCGAGCACCGCGGGTCGAAGGTCGGCCATGCCGGGACGCTCGACCCGTTCGCGACCGGTCTGCTCCTCGTGCTCGTGGGGCGCGCGACGCGGATCCAGCGGTTCCTCATGGCCCTGCCGAAGTCGTATGAGACCGTCGCGCAGCTCGGGGCCCTCTCCACGACCGGCGACCCGGAGGGGGAGATCACGGTGACCGGGCGTATCCCTGCCGACCCGCCGGACCTGCCGACGGGCCAGGTCCGGCAGCGCCCGCCCGCGTACTCGGCGATCAAGATCGACGGGGAACGGGCGTATGCCCGGGCACGGCGCGGGGAGGACGTCGAGGTCCCGGAGCGGGTCGTGCAGGTCACGCGGTTCGAGCAGACGTGGCGTGAAGGCGACCGTGCGGGGTTCGTCATCGACTGTTCGTCGGGGACGTACATCCGCTCGCTCGTGGCGGATCTCGGCGACGGGTACTGCCTGGAGCTCCGGCGCACCGCGATCGGCGACTTCTCGGTGGACGATGCCGACCCGTCACGTCTGATCGGACTCGCCGACGCGCTCTCGTTCCTGCCGCGCGTGGAGCTCGCCGATCACGCGGCGAGGGCCGCCGGGCACGGCGCTGCGGTGCCGTACGAGGCCGTGGACGCCCCGTACGTCCTGCTCACGGACGCGGACGGCCCGATCGCGATCGCCGAGCCGCGAGGCGACACGCTGAAGCCCGTCGTAGGCTTTCGCGCATGAAGGTCACCCGCCTCCCCGATGTCGAGCCCCGCCCGCGCCGCGTCGCAGTCGGCACGTTCGACGGCGTCCACCTCGGCCATCGCGAGGTCATCCGCGACGCCGACACCGTCCTGACCTTCGATCCGCACCCCACGACGGTGGTCCATCCGGCCGCGGTCCCGAAGCTCATCACGACGATCGAGCGCAAGGCTGAGCTGGCCGGGTCGCTGGGCGTGCAGGAGATGGTGGTCATCCCGTTCGACGCGGACTTCGCCAGCCGGTCGGCCCAGTCGTTCATCGACGATGTCCTGGTCGGCTCCCTGGGCGCGACGCACGTGTCGGTCGGCGAGAACTTCCGCTTCGGGCACCGGGCGCAGGGCGACCCCGAGATGCTGGGGGCCGACGGGCGCTTCGAGACCCGCGTGGTCCAGCTGCTCGAGGCCGACGGGGAGATCGTGTCCTCCAGCCACATCCGCGGGCTGCTGCTCGGCGGCGCGCTGGACTACGCCAACTCCCTGCTTGTCGACCCGTTCGTCATGGAGGGGACGGTCGTCCACGGTGACAAGCGCGGTCGCGAGCTCGGGTACCCGACCGCGAACGTCGTGCCCGACGACGCCTACGTCCTGCCCGGCCACGCCGTCTACGCCTGCGTGGCGGAGGGTGCGCACGGGCGCCACCTCGCTGCGGTCAACGTCGGGGTCCGCCCGATGTTCGAGACCGGCCGGGGCGAGCTGATCGAGGCGTACCTGCTCGACTTCGACGGCGATCTCTACGACTCCGAGCTCAAGCTCACGTTCCACCACCGCCTGCGAGGCGAGCGGCGCTTCGACAGCGTCGACGCGCTCATCGAGCAGATGGGCCGCGACGTGGCCGAGACGCGCAGGCTGCTCGCCGGCTGACCACCTGGCGCACACGCGCGCCCGGAATCCGGCGCGTCTCGTGGACGTCCAATAGTTCATCTCAGGGTTCGACAGCCTGTCGAAAGCGGTTCCGGCGGCGCGTCGGTGCGCGCCGCGGCGGCGACCGAGAAGAGTGCGGGCACGCGTACTGCCGAACGCGTTGACCCTCTCATGACTCGATGATCTGGAGGATGTGTTGAGCGACGGATCTCAGCCGACTCGACGCCAGTTCCTGGCGCGCGTCGGAGCGCTCGGCGGTGCCGGGGCGATGTACGGAACGATGGACGCCATGGGGCTGGTGGCCTCGCCGGCAAACGCCTCCGCCGCGGACATCGCACGGTTCGGCTACAAGCTCCCGCCGCGGCCGGGGAAGTTCCTCGAAGGGCGTGGCAACAAGTCGGTGATCGTCATCGGGGCGGGGATCGCCGGGCTCACGGCCGCGTACGAGCTCGCGCAGGCCGGGTACAAGGTGACAGTGCTCGAGGCCCGCCAGCGCACCGGCGGGCGCAACTGGACCGCGAGGCAGGGGACCACGGAGACGGATCTCGACGGCGTGACCCAGCGCGCGGGGTTCACGCACGGCGAGTACATGAACATGGGCCCGGCCCGGCTGGCGCAGCACATGATCACCGTGGACTACTGCCGCGAGCTCGGTGTGCCGCTCGAGGTCTTCACCAACCAGAACGCCGACGGCTACTACTTCAACGAGAACGTCGGCGCGCTGTCGAGCAAGCCGGTCCGTCACCGGACGGCCAAGGCCGACTACTACGGCTACATCTCCGAGCTGCTGGCCAAGGCCCTGGACCAGGGTGCGCTCGACCAGACCGTGACGGCCGACGACAAGGCGCGGATCATCGCGTTCCTGCGCAACTTCGGCGCGATCGGGACCCAGGCCCAGGGGTACGCGTACACCGGCGGATCGCGCCGCGGGTACGACGAGACGCCGGGAATCGGGCCCGGCACCGTGTCGGGGCCGCCGCCGTCGCTGACCGACCTGTTCCAGAGCGCGCTGGGGAACAACTTCTCGTTCGAGTTCGGCTGGGACCAGGCGATGCTCATGTTCCAGCCCGTGGGCGGCATGGACCAGATCGTCAAGGGCTTCGAGCGTGCGCTGCTGCGCCTCTGGCCGCGCGTGTCGCTCACGCTCAACGCGCCGCTCCAGGAGATCAAGAACACGCCCGACGGGGTGCAGGTCGTCGTCTCGCGCAATGGCGTGCCGCGCTCGTACTCCGCGGACTTCTGCGTCTGCACGGTCCCGCCGCAGATCCTGAAGTCGATCCCGTCGAACTTCTCGTCCGAGACGATGGCTGCCCTGGCGTACCCGTCCATCGCCGCCACCGGCAAGCTCGGCCTGCAGTACGGCCGCAGGTGGTGGGAGGAGGACGAGAACATCATGGGTGGCATCACCAACACGAACATGGATCTCGGCACGATCTGGTACCCGTCGAGCGGGTTCCTCGGCCGCCGGGGCGTGGTGGTCGGCTACTACAACTTCGGCGCCGCCGCCACGGCGTACGGGGACCTGTCACCGGCCGATCGCCTCGCGCGTGCCGTCGAGCAGGGCAAGAAGATCCACGGCGACAAGTACGGCCAGAACATCGAGGCGTCGTTCTCGGTGGCCTGGCAGAAGACCCGGTACTCCGAAGGCGGCTGGGTCAACTGGCCATCGCGGACCAACGGGCAGTACGAGACCCTGCTGAAGGGCGACGGCCAGGTCTATTTCGCCGGCGACCACCTCTCGTACTACACGTCATGGCAGTCGGGCGCGATCGAAGCCGCCCGGTACGCCATCCAGTCCCTGCACACCCGCGTCCTCGCGCCGTAGCGGCGTCGGATAGGAGCAACACATGCGTCTCCCGAAGCGCAAGACGTCGATCGTCGCTGCCAGCATCGCGGTGCTGGTGGGGACCGGCGCGCTGGCCGGTACCGCCACCTCGTTCTGGTGGAACATGGGCAGCACCCCGAAGCTCAACCAGGTACGGCCGGCCCTCACCGCCGGCCAGGCGACGCCGAGCATCGCCAACGGCGTCGCCGTGGGCGCGACCGTCCCGCTCTACTACTCCAGCGGCACCGGGCCGTCAGGCGCGAACACCTCGGCGCCCGGAGGGACCCCAGAGCGGTTCATCGACACGGCCACGCTGCCGGGCGGAGCGCTCGGCCCCGGCGTGACGATCACCGAGGCCCAGGCGCTGAACGTCCTCAAGCGGATCGAGGAGAACCTCGCCGCCCAGAAGATGACCCCGGCGCACGTCATCTCCATGCGCGTCTTCCTGGACAACCCGCCCGGCTCGGATGTCGCGGACTACGCGGGCTGGAACCGGGCCTACCGCCAGTGGTACGCGAACACGAACCTGACGACGGGGGAGGTGCTGAACGTGCCGTTCGGCAGCGCGGCGCCGGCGCCCCCGATCTTCGTCAACCGGGCACGGCCGTCGCGGACGACCATCGAGGTCGGCTCGCTGCCCGTCGCGGGGTGGCTCGTGGAGATCGAAGTGGTCGCGGCGTTCCCGAAGCGCTGACGCAGAATGCGGGCGCGGCCGGGGAGAACCCTGCTACTCTCCTCGGCCGCATGACCCTGACTCAGGAGCGAAAGCTCGACATCATCAAGCAGTTCGGCGAGAACGAACAGGACACCGGAAACACGCGGGTCCAGGTCGCCCTTCTCACCGAGCGCATCAACGAGCTCACCGAGCACCTTCGTTCGCACAAGAAGGACCACCACTCGCGTCGTGGCCTGCTCATGCTCGTCGGCCAGCGCCGTCGGCTGCTCAACTACCTGCAGAGCAGCGACCTCGAGGGGTACCGCGCGCTCGTCAAGGAACTCGGACTCCGCAAGTAAGCGGTTCCGCCCGGTCGTCCGTAGCGTTCGCATGAGCATCATCGAGCCCGGCACGCCCGCTCCCGACTTCACGCTCAAGCGTGAGGACGGCGAGGACTTCACCCGCGAGGATCTCGCGGGGACGACGACCATCCTGGTCTTCTACCCGTTCGCGTTCAGCCCGGTCTGCACCGATCAGTTCCAGATCTACGAGGAAGTCCTCGGGCAGATCACCGAGCAGGGCGCCGTCATGTACGGCGTCTCCACGGACGCCTCGTACAGCCAGACCGCGTTCCGCGAGAAGCTCGGCGTCACGATTCCGCAGCTCTCGGACTTCGAGCCCAAGGGCGCGGCCTCCAAGGCGTTCGGCGCGTACTTCGAGCCGGCCGGCATGACGAACCGCGCCATCGTGGTCATCGGTCCGGACCAGGTCGTGACGTGGTCGCACCTCGCGGCCAACCCGGGTGAGCTGCCCGGCGCGAACCTCCTGTTCGACGGCCTCGCGGCCACCGCGGCGTAGCTCAGCCGAGCGCGCGCAGTCCCGCGGTCACCACGGCCGCGGTGACGACCGTCGCGACGACGGATCCCGTGCGCCACATCACGACGCCCGAGACGCCGACCCCGGCGGCCTCCGGGCCGACCGTGAGCCGTTCGTCGGCCGTGAAGGTCTGCGTGACCACCAGCGCCGCCAGCAGCGCCGGGCCGAGCAGCAGGACGATGTCGCGCGCCCAGCCGGGCAGTTCGCGCCCGCCGACGGTGACCGGCCCGACGGCCTTGATCGCGAGCGTCGTCGCGGTCAGCGCGGCGATGACGATGACCGGCGTGCTCACGAGGCGTGCTCCTCGGCCGGGGTTCGGCGCCAGAGCGCGATGAGCGCCGCGAAGCTCGCCAGCACGATCGGCAGGCCGGCGGGCGCGAAGGGAGTGAGTGCGAGGGCGATCGCGGCGCCCAGCGCGGCGGCGGCCCGCCCGCGGCCGCTGCGGACCTCGTTGACGAGCAGGGCGAGGAAGAACGCCGGGTAGATCGCGTCGAGCCCGAGCGCCTCGGGGTCGGAGAGCAGATCGCCGGCCACCGCTCCGGCGATCGTGCCGCCGACCCAGCCGACGTACAGCGCGAGCGTCGAGCCGAACAGGATGCCGCGGTCGAACGTGCCGTCCCCGCGGGAGGCCATCGCCCACGAGGCGTCCACGACCGCCTGGCCCTCGATCGCGCGGCGCAGGCGCCCGCCGATCAGCGAGGGCGCGAGCGCGACGCCCATGGGCAGGTAGCGCGCGTTCATGAGCGTGGCCGCGACGATGGCCGCGCTCGCGCCACCCCCTTGGATCAGGACGGCGACCGCCGTGAACTGCGCCGACCCCGCGAAGATCAGCGCGCTGGCGGCGATGGCCTCGAAGGCGCCGAAGCCCGCATCGGAGGCGACGACGGGAAACGACATCGCCAGGACGAACGAGGCGACGCCGAACGGCAGTCCCGCACGCAGGCCGGCAAGGAGGCGGTCGCGGAACGGAGCCGGTGAGGGCGGGGTCGCCATCGACCCAGGGTGACAGCGTGACCGGCTCGCCCGGCCACGGGCGTCAGGCGGTGACGGGCGCGAGGATGCGCCGGGCGACCTCGTCGCGGCGGAAGTCGAAGATCGTCGCGAGGTCGCGGCGGACGAGCGGCATGGCGATCTCGCTCAGCGGGCTGAGAGGCAGCGCGTAGCGCACCGTGTCGGTCATCCGCGTGCCGCCCGCCCCGTCGTCGACGAAGGTGTGCGTGTGGTGCCACAGCGCGTACGGGCCCTTGATCTGCTGGTCGACGAACGCGTATGGCGGGTCCCACCGCTGAATCGACGTGAGCCACGAGATGGGTACGCCGTGAAGCTTGAGCCGGTACTGGATCAGGGTGCCCACGCGCATCTCGATGTCGCCGGGCGTGACAATGCTGAAGCGCAGCAGCGGCGGCGTGATCGCCTCGAGGTTCGCGGCGTCCGCGAAGAAGGGGAAGACCTCCTCAGGGGTGCCGGGCAGGAGCTGTTCGCGGTGCAGGACGTGGATGCGCATCGCCTGAGGTACGGCGTAGCCTGGGGAACGGATGAGCGATCTCACGAGCGCAGCGGCCCCCTCGCTGCGGGAGGACGACCATGTGCGCGGCCCGCAGGACGGTCCGCTCGTCGTCGTCTACGCCGACCTCGCGTGCCCGCACTGCGCGGTGGCGCACGAGCGACTGCGGGCTGCAGCGGCCAGGGTCTGCCTGCGCCACTTCGCGCTGCGCACGCGCCACCCGCGGGCGCTGCCCCTGGCGCTGGCGGCAGAGGCCGCGGCGGCACAGGACGCCTTCTGGCCGTTCGTCGACGCGGTCTACGCCGACCAGGGCCGGATCGACGATCCGCACCTGTGGGCGAAGGCCGGCGACCTGGGCCTGGACGTCGATCGCTTCGACGCCGATCGCCGTGCGGAGCCGGCGGCCGAGCGCGTCGCCCGTGACGTGCAGGACGGCCTGCGCGCAGGCGTGGCACAGACGCCGACGCTGATCGTCGGGGGCGTGCTGCATGGCGGCGTGCCGACTGCCGAGTGGCTCGGCCGCCTCCACTAGACTCGCCCCCGTTCGGAACAGAGAGATAAGAAGCAAAGAAGAGGGCCGGCCGACCGAAGGGCTCGCCCGCAGAGAGGAACAACCGCATATGAGTCTCAACAACCCGACGACGGTTTCCGTCGAGATCGCCGGAGAGACGATCTCGTTCGAGACCGGTCGCATCGCCAAGCAGGCGGGCGGCGCCGTCGTCGTCTCACAGGGCGACACCATGGTCCTGTGTACCGCCACCCGAGGCGGCATCCGCGACGTCCCGTTTCTTCCGCTGACGGTCGACGTCGAGGGGCGCATGTACGCCGCGGGCAAGATCCCGGGCAGCTTCTTCAAGCGTGAGGGTCGTGCCGGCGAGAAGGGCACCCTGACCGCCCGCATGATCGACCGTCCCATCCGTCCGCTCTTCCCCAAGAGCTGGCGGTACGAGACGCAGCTGGTCGCCATCCCGCTGTCGATCGACCACGTGCACCCGTACGACATCCTCGCGATGAACGGCGCGTCCGCGGCGATCCAGCTGAGCGACATCCCCGTCCAGCAGGCCGTCGGCGCGGTGCGCATCGGCAAGGTCGAGGGCAACTTCGTCGTCAACCCCAAGGAAGAGGACCTCGAGGGCGCCAGCGACCTCGACCTCATCGTGGCGGGCACCTCCGAGGCCATCCTCATGGTCGAGGCCGGCGCGAACGAGGTGAGCGAGGCCGAGATCCTCGACGCCCTCGACATCGCGCACGACGTCATCAAGAAGCTCTGCGCCGCCCAGATGGAGCTGCGCGAGAAGCTCGGCAAGCCGAAGCTCGAGGTCGAGGCCCCCTCGATCGACGAGGCGCTCCTGCAGTCGATCAGCGGCGAGTACTTCGACAAGATCGACGCCGCGACGTCCGTGCAGGACAAGCTCGAGCGCCAGGACGCCACGGCGGCCGTCGAGGAGGAGATCCTCGCGAAGTTCGCGCCGGACGCCGACGACAGCGCCAAGCGCGACGAGGTCCAGGCGATCTTCAACAAGCTCGAGAAGCAGATCATCCGCGAGCGGATTGCCATCAAGAAGCTGCGGCCCGACGGTCGCGGCACGCAGGAGATCCGCGAGATCGAGATCGAGGTCGGCGTCGCCCCGCGCACGCACGGCTCCGCGCTCTTCACCCGCGGCCAGACGCAGGCCCTCTCGGCCGCCGCGCTCGGCACGCTGAAGGAGGAGATGCGGCTCGACACGCTCGGCCTGCAGACGAACAAGTACTACTGGCACCACTACAACTTCCCGCCCGTCTCGGTCGGGGAGGCGGGCCGCCTGGGCGGTCCCAAGCGCCGCGACATCGGCCACGGCGCGCTCGCCGAGCGCGCGCTGACCCCGGTGGTGCCGTCCATCGAGGAGTTCCCGTACACGATTCGCGTCGTGTCGGACATCTTCGAGTCCAACGGGTCGTCGTCGATGGCGTCGGTCTGCGG
>SYBY01000263.1 GCA_005788585.1 Actinomycetota bacterium
AGGCCGCGGCCTTGAGCCGGGGCAGGCCGAGCACCCGCTCGGCGACGATGTTCTTCAGGATCTCCGTCGTGCCGCCCTCGATCGTGTTGCCGCGGGCGCGCAGGAGCTCGTAGCTCCAGTCGTTGCCGTACGTCAGCGCGTCGGGCCCGACGATGTCGGCGGCCAGCTGCGTCGCGCGCTGGTTGGTGTCCGACCACAGCCACTTCACCAGCGAGCCCTCGGGACCGGGCTGGCCGTACTTCTCGACGTCCGTCAGCCCCTTCCAGGCCAGCAGGCGGATCGACTCGCAGCGGGTGTGCAGCTCGCCCAGCTCGCCGGCGTACGCGTCGAGGACACCGCGCTCGTCGGCGGCGGCGATGAGGTCGTCGAGGTACTGCCGCAGCCGGACCTGGAGGGCGAACCCGAGGCCGGCGCGCTCGTTCATGAGCGTCGTCAGGGCGACCTTCCAGCCGTTGCCGACCCCGCCGACGACGTTCGCGTCCGGGATCCGCACGTCCTCGAGGAACAGCTCGTTGAACTCCGCCTCGCCGGTGATCTGCTTGAGCGGGCGGACGGTGACGCCCGGCTGCTCCATGTCCATGAGGAAGTACGTGAGGCCCTTGTGCTTGGGCACGTCGCCGTCGGTGCGGGTGACGAGCATGCACCACTTGCTCCACTGCGCCGCGCTCGTCCACACCTTCTGCCCGGAGACGACCCACGCGTCACCGTCCTTGACGGCCTTCGTCTGCAGCGCGGCGAGGTCGCTGCCCGCGCCGGGCTCGCTGAAGCCCTGACACCAGATCTCCTCGCCGGTGAGGATCGGCGGCAGATAGCGGTCCTTCTGCTCGTCGGTCCCCCACACCATCAGCGTCGGGCCGCCGAGCAGCAGGCCGAGCACGTTGGCCGGCAGCGGCACCCGCGCGCGGCCGAGCTCCTCGAAGTAGATCGCCGACTGCGTGAGCGTCGCGCCGCGCCCGCCGAACTCCGCGGGCCAGTGCGGCGCCGCCCAGCCGGCGTCCGACAGCGTGCGCTGCCAGTCACGGCGCCAGGCGAAGTCGGCGTCGTCACCGCCCTCCGCCGGCCGCGGCGGCGCGGGATTGTCGGCCAGCCATCCGCGCAGCTCGTCGCGGAACGCCAGCTCGGTGTCCGAGAACGTCAGGTCCATGGTTCCTCCTCGGCGGCGAACCGCACAGCGCAGCTCACCAGGGTCTCCTCGAGTTCTGTGACGTCGCGCCCCGCCCGGATGGCGGCGTGCGCGAGCTCGTCGACGCCGGCGGCGAGCACGAACAGCGCGTCGGCGGGTGGTGCCGGCCGGCCGGACTTCGCCAGGCTCCGGCCGTAGCGGGCGGCGAAGCGGCGCAGGACATCGTCGCGCTCGGGCGCGATCGCGCGGGTCTCCGTGAGGAACACCAGCGCGAAGCGCGGCTCCTCCAGGAAGGCGGTGAGGTAGGCGCGGATGCCGAGCCGCAGCTCGTCGCGCCAGTCGGCGGCGTCGCGCACCGCGACGGCGACCCGCTGCTCGAGCACCTCGGTCCCGAGCAGGTACGCGGCGGCGAAGCACGCACGCTTGCTGTCGAACAGGTCGTAGAAGGTGCCGCGCGAGACGCGGGCGACCCGGACGATGTCGGCGACCGTCGCAGCCTCGTACCCCTTCGCGGCGACGACGTCCACGATCGCCTCCAGCAGGCGGGCGCGCTGGGCCGACGCACCGAGCAGCGGCCCAACCTCGGGGTGCGCCCCGACGAGCGTTCTCTCCATGCGACGTACCCTACGGGTCTCGACCTGTACCTGTCGAGTACGACCCGTCAGACGGTGCGGGCCAGCAGCCCGGCGAAGACCACCGCGCCGATGACGACCACCGTCCCGCGCACGACCCGCGCGTCCAGCCGGCGGGTCAGCCGCGCCCCCGCGTAGCCGCCCGCGACCGCACCCGCCGCCGCGACCGCCGCCGCATCCCACGCGACCGGGCCCGCGACGGCGAACAGGATCGCCGCGACGATTCCGACGACGCTCTGCAGCACGCTCTTCATCCCGCTCAGCCTCGCCATCGGCGCCGCGAGCACCGCCGTCAGCGCCGCGAGCAGGATGATCCCGAGACCGGCGCCGAAGAACCCGCCGTAGACCGATGCCGCCCCGACCGCGACCAGCAGCCCGATCGGTGCGGACGCCGATGATTCCTCTGCTCCTTCGCGACGCGCCGCGATCCGGCGCTGGATCCGCGGCCCGGCGGCGAACAGCACCGTGGCGGCGAGCACGAGCCACGGGACGACCGCGTCGAACGCCGCCTCGGAGATCACGACGAGCAGCCCCGCACCCGCGAGCGTCCCGGCCACCGCGACGGGCATCAGCGCCCGCAGCACCGGACCGTCCTCGCGCACCTCGTCGCGGAAGCCCGCCACCCCACTGAGGTAGCCGGGGAGCACCGCGAGCGTGCTCGTGACGTTCGCCGTGACCGCGCCGTGGCCGGTGACCAGCAGCGCCGGGAACACGAGCATCGTCCCGCCGCCGGCGACCGCGTTGACGACGCCGGCCCCGAAGCCCGCGGCCAGGATGAGCAGGATCTCCGCAGCGCTCATGTCAGCGCCGGTGGCGCGGCGACCGGCGCCGCCGCACGCCAGCGCCCGTGCCGGATGACCCCGGTGGTCGCGGGCGCGGCGAGCACGGCGTCGGATGGCACGCCCGCCTCGAGCACGACGAGATCCGCGGGCGCGCCGGCCGTGACGCCGCCGGGCGCGCGGCCGAGCACCCGCCGCGCCATGGTCGTCACCGCGCCGGCGAGGTCTGCCCACCGACCGGCCGGGGCGTGCGTCATGAGCACCGTCAGCCACGCCATCTGCAGCGGATCGTGCGCGGCGACCGGCGTGAACGCGTTGCCGTGGTTGTTGGTCGCCAGCGCGACGTCGACACCGGCGTCGATGAGCTCGAGCACGCGGGTCAGCCCGCGTGGCCACGCCCGGTCGGCGCCACGACCTGACAGGAACAGGTCGGTCGCCGGCAGCGCGATCACCCCGATGCGCGCCGCCGCGATCGCCTCGATCCGCCGCTGCGCTTCCTGCGGCGCCATCGCACCGAGCGACGTCATGTGCCCGACCGCGACCCGTCCCTCGAACCCGCGAGCGACCGTCTCGCGGACGACCTCGTCGACGAGGTGCACCGCCGGATCGTCGCTGAAGTCGAGGTGCAGATCGAGCGGGACGCCCCACTGCTCGGCCCGCGCGAAGCCGTCGTCGATCGCCGCCGCGCCGTCGACGTCGGCGTACGGGCACACGCCGACCACATCGCAGCCCAGCCGCATCGCCTCGTCCATGAGCTCGGCGGTCCGCCGGTCGCGCAGCACGCCCTCCTGGGCGAAGGCCACGATCTCGAGATCGACACGCTCCGCCCAGCGCTCCCGCAGCGCGAGGTGCGTCTCGACGCTCACGAGCCCCGCGCCCGGCTCGACCTCGGCGTGCGCGCGCACGGTCGTCACGCCACGGCGCACCAGGGTCTCGAGCACCCGCTCGGAGCGCGCGATGACGTCCTCGGCAGTGAACGTCTCCTTGATCGCGCTGGTCGCGCGGATCGCCGCGGGCAGACCGTCGACGTCGGGCGGGAGCCGGTCGAGGATGTGCGCCTTGTCCAGGTGCACGTGCGCGTCGACCAGCCCGGGCAGCACGACACGTCCCGCCACGTCGAGCACCGCGCCGCCCGCGGGCTGACCGCCGGCGTCGCGAACCGCGGTGATCGTCCCGTCGCGCAGGTCGAGATCGACGAGCCGCCCCTCCGGCCCGACGCGCGCATTCGCGACTCCGGCCAGCGGGCGGGCGGGCTCAGCCGAGGCGCGCATCGCCGCTCTGCACGAGGCCGAGCGCGTGCTCGAGCAGCCGGCGGTCGGCATCCCGCGCCGCGGCGAGCTGCACCCCGGCGACGGGAACGCCGCCCGCCGGATCGAGGAGCGGCCAGGCGAGCACCGGGCACCCCACCTGGGAGAACAACACGCTGCGCGACAGCAGCGCCTCGCGGACGCTGCGCGGGCCGCCGTCGACGTCGACCTCGGGCGTCGCGGGCGGCACGGGCCCCATGGGGGCGCAGGGCACGAGCAGCAGGTCGGTGTCGTCGAGCACCCCGGAGACCTCGGCGCGCAGCGCCATCACCCCTTCGAGGGCCTCCAGGTACGCGACGGCGGTGTGCTCCTCCCCCGCGAGCACCCGCTCGTGGATGTCCGGGGCCAGGACGTCGAGCCGGTCGCCGAGCAGCGCGCGCAGCGACCGGCTCGCTTCGGGGAACTGCACCCCGGCGTGCTGGGCCTGCGAGCGGGCGAGGAACGTCGAGGTCACGTCGCGCTCGATCTGCGCGCCCGCGGCGGACAGCGCGCCGATGACGCCTTCGATCGCCGCGGTCACCTCCGGGGTGCACCCGCGGACGCCCTCGTCGAGCACGCGGACGCGCAGGCCGTTGGGTGCGCGCGGCGCCAGCGCTGCGGGCTCGTCGGCGATGACCTGCCAGACCGCGGCCAGCGTGGCCAGGTCGGGCGCCAGCGGGCCGGGCGTGTCGAACGTGGGCGCGAGCGGCAGGACCCCATCCCGCGGGATCGACCCCGTGGTCGGCCGCAGTGCCCAGACACCACACCACGCGGCGGGCACGCGCAGCGACCCGCTGGTGTCCGTGCCGAGCGCCGCATCCGCCAACCCGGCAGCGACGGCGGCAGCCGATCCCGAGCTCGAGCCGCCGGTCAGCAGCCTGGGGTCGTGCGGGTTGCGCCCCGGTCCGAGCGCCGCGTTCTCGCCGTCGATCCCGTAGGCGAACTGGTTCGTGTGCGTCTTGCCCGTGATGATCGCCCCGGCAGCACGCAGCCGGGCGACGATCGTGGCGTCGCGCTCGGGCTCGCGCGCCCAGCCGAGGACCCCGCCTGTCGTGGGGTACGGCAGCGCGTCGATGATGTCCTTGACCGCGACGCGCATCCCGTGGAGCGGGCCCGCGGGCAGCGCGGCCTCCTGACGCGCGACGTCCGCGGGGTCGGCGGCGATGAACGCGTGCAGGTCGCATGCGTTGGGCGCCGTCATGGCCGGGGGAGCATGCGGGACCGAGGGCGCGCCGTCATCAGACGTTCGGTCCAAGCCCCTTCCGCCCTGCGGGCACCCTCTTCCGCTGGGCGGACAAGACGGCGCGCTACCTCGGCGCGTCGACCGGCTCGCCGCCGCGCAGCGTGCCCCCGGCGATCCGCCAGATCCCGTACTGCTCCCGCGACGTGTCGCCCTCGCGGTTGATGGTGAACGGCCCGAGGACCGAGTCCTTCATATCCAGGGCCAGCATCTGCTCGGTCACCGTGTCGCGATCGTTGCCCAGCTCGCCGGCCGCGCGAATGGCGGACATCACCGCATCCATGGCGGCGTAGGCGTAGATCGCCATGGGGGTCGGCGCGCGGCCGAACTGCTTGGTGAACTGTTCGGCGAAACGCTCGCCCTCCGGCGAATAGGTGTCCGGGGCCGTCGCCGGCGAGGTCAGGACGATGTTGCGCGCCGCGCGGTCACCGACCACGCCGGCGAACGACTCGACCGCGAGCGCGTCGCCGCCGAACAGCGGGAGATTCGGGTTGCCGGTCGCCACGTCGCGGAACACCTGGACGGCGCCGTTGCGCACCGACCCGCCGAACATGAAGGCGTCGGCCACGCTGCGGCGCACGGTCGCGGCCCGGGACGTGTCCTCCTCGGCTGCAGGATCGAGCGCCTCGTCGCCGACGACCTCGATGCGGGCCGCCTCCGCGGCCTTGCGCACCTGGGCGACGAGGCCCTTGCCGTACAGCGACCGGTCGTGCGCCAGGAACACCGTCCGGGCGCGGCGCTCGCGCAGCTGCTCGACGATCACGCGGCCCTGCAGGTCGTCCGGCGGGACGACCCGGGCGAACGTGCGGCGCCCCGACGGGTAGTACTTCTCGGGCTCGCCCTTGGACACGCCGCCGCGGCGGGTCAGCCCGACGTACGTGCTGGCCGGGCTCACCTGGAGCATCTCGGCCTCGTTGAGGATCGGGATCGACAGCGCCGACGCGTCCGAGTCCCACTCGCCGATCACCGCGATCGCGTTGCGGTCGCGCGCGGCCGTCGTGGCGTTGTCGAGCGTGCGGTCGCGATCCCAGCCCCCCGCCTCGGCGCTGGCGTCGTCGAGGACGGCGAGGTTGATCGTGAACGCCCCCACGCGGCCACCGGCGTCGGCGAGCGCGAGCTTGATGGCGTTCACGGCGTCCTTGGACTCCTGGCGCATCTCGCCCTGGAGCGGCACGCTGGCGTAGACGGTCAGCGTGCGGCTGCCG
>SYBY01000264.1 GCA_005788585.1 Actinomycetota bacterium
CTCCTCGACCCGCCCGAACCGGCCGAGCGGGAGCTCGGCGCGCTTGTTGTCCAGCCACTCCTCGGGCATGCCCATGAGCATGTCCGTCTCGATCGGCCCCGGGGCGATCGCGTTGACGTTGATGCCGTGCTCGGCGAGCTCCCGCGCCGCCGCGCGGGTGAAGCCGTGGACGCCCGCCTTCGACGCCGCGTAGTGCGTCTGGTGGTAGCCGCCCTTCAGGCCGATCTGCGAGCCGATGTTCACGATCCGCCCACCGGACCCCGCGGCCACCATCGCCCGAGCGGCCTCCCGCGCGCAGAGGAACGTCCCCTCGAGATTCACCGCGAGCATCTGCCGCCACTCGGCGCCACTCATCTCCAGGAACACGCCGGCCGGGCCCATCCCCGCGCTGTTGACGAGCACCCACGGCGCGCCGAGCTCGGCGACGACGCGAACGAACGCAGCCTCCACCGCGGCCTCGTCGCTGACGTCCACCGCCATTGCCACGGCGTTGCCCGCGCACTCCTGCGCGACCGCCTCGGCCTCGGCCAGGTCGCGATCGAGCACCGCCACCTTCGCGCCCTCTGCGGCGAAGCGCAGCGCGATCCCGCGACCGATCCCGCGGCCACCTCCCGTCACCACGGCCACCCGGCCCGTCAGCTCACCCGGCATCGTCGGCTTCCCCCGTCGTTTGGTCCGTTCACGCGTACCAGGCCTCCGGACCCAGCCGCGTGCTCTCGCGCCAGGACAGGTCATGGGTGAAGATCAGCTGCGCGTCGTGCTCGTCACGGAGCGCCTCGATGCGCTCCCAGCTGGCGACCATCGCGTCGGGATTCCACAGGATCCCCGGCAGGCGCCGCTCGCTCAGACTGCGCGGCGAATAGGCCGCGTCCGCGACGAGGATGACCGCGCCGCCATCGAGCCGCACGAGCATCGACTGGTGGCCCGCGGAGTGCCCGGGCGTCGGGAACACGATGATGCGCCCGTCGCCGAAGAGGTCGAACTCGCCGACGCGCTCGTTCCAGCGGACCGGCAGGTCGAAGTCGCTGCGGATGTAGAACCCGCGCTGGTAGACCGGCGGCCAGTGCGCGAACTCCAGCTCGCGGCGCTGGACGTGGAACGTCGCGTCGGGAAACAGACCGACCCCGCCCGCGTGATCGATGTGCAGATGCGACAGCACGACGTGCTCCACGTCGCCCGGCACGACCCCGATCGACGCCAGGCGGCTGACGACGTCCTCGCCCTCGCGGACGACGATCTTCGCGCCGTCGGGCTCGGGGTCACGCGCCGGGTCGTACGCGCCGGTGTGCCGAGGGTGCGCACCGGTGTCGAAGACCACCGGTCCCCGCTCGTGCATGACGACGTAGAAGAAGTACGGCGTCTGCACCTTCGTCCCCACGCCGTCGCCGAGCGGGTCGAAGTTCGCCATGTCGACGATCTCGACACCGAGGTGAAACGCGAACAGCCGCATGGGCGAGACGGGATCCAAAGTGGATCCAATATAGAGATCTAGCGGTCGATCTCAATCCCCAGTTCCGCGGCCATCGCCGCGGCAGACGCCACGACATCGGCGGCGGGCATCCTCACCCCGCGCAGCGACGAGATCCCGAGCACGCCGTCGAGCGAGGACCCGCGGATCTCACACGCGCTCAGCCGCGCCGACCGGAAGTCCGCACCCTCCAGCACACACCGATCGAAGATCACCTGCGTGAGGTCGGCCCCCACGAACGACGCCTCCCGCAGATCGACACCCTCGAAGACCGACCGGTGCAGCCGGCTGTGCCCGAACGACGCAAGCATGAGCGTGCCGTCGGTGAAGCGCACGCTCTCCAGCTCGGACTCGATCAGCCCGAGCCCCACCAGCCGGCAGCCGCGCCATGCGACGCGATGCAGGTGGGCGCCGCGCGCCTGCACGTTGGACAGGTCGCAGTCGGCCAGCAGCGCGTCGCGCACGTGGAGCTCGACCTCGCCGCCCTCCAGGCCGAGCCCGCCGACATCGGCGCTCACGATCCTGACCGCGTGCGCCGCGAGCGGGTCGTGCGCCGCCCGCCGCACCCGGCACTCCTCGATGACCACCCCGCCGCTGTGCTCCTCGGGCTCGCCGTCGACCAGGTCGTCGGGAAGCTCGGGCGGACGGACCCGCCACAGCGACGGCTTGAACGTCACGCCGACAGCGCCCCCCGGAGCATCGCCTGCAACGCCGCCGCGGCGGTCTCGACGTCCTGCTCGCCCGTGCCGTGGCGGCGGACGGCCATCCCGGTGAGCAGGGCGACGACCGCGCGTGCGTAGCGCGCGGGGTCGGGCACGTCGAGCGCCTCCAGCGCCGCGGTCGCGAAGTCGTCGTAGGCGGCGAAGCAGCGCTGCGAGGCGTCGCGCAGCTCGGGGTTGCGCGACGCGTGGAGATGCAGCTCGAGCTCGGCGACCCCTGCGGTCTTGCGCTCGGCTGACGCCGCGATGGCCAGCTGGACCTCGGCGACGACGTCCTCGGTCCCCGCGTCACGCGCGCGCAGCCCCGCGGCGATCTCGGCGAAGCGGCTGACCTCCTCCTCGGCGTAGAGGACGAGCGCCTCCTGCAGCAGCTTGCTCTGGTCGGGGAAGTGGTAGGTCAGCGACCCGAGCGCGACGCCTGCGCCGGCGGCGACGCGGCGGTTCGACACGGCACCGATGCCCTCGGACCCGATGAGGTCGATCGTGGCGTGAAGGATCTGCTCGCGGGCGGCCACGGTTGCGCCATCGTACGCGGTCCGGTAGAACCCCGTTCGTTCGAACGAACGGGAGCCGTATGACCACCGTGATGACCGAGGAGGACCTGGCCTTCGCCGGGGTCCGAGCACAGGCCGACCTGGTGGCCTCTGGCGAGATCTCCTCCGTCGAGCTCGTCGACCTCTCGCTGCGCCGCATCGCCGGCGCCCAGCCCACGCTCGGCGCGTTCACCTGCGTGCTCGACGACGAGGCGCGCGCCGCCGCCGAACAGGCCGACGCCGCGCGCGCCGCCGGGGACGCCCGCCCGCTGCTCGGCGTCCCGATCGCGGTCAAGGACGACGTCGACGTCGCCGGGCACCCCACCCGCTTCGGCTGCGACGGCCGGTTCGATCCGAAGACCGAGGACAGCGAGATCGTCCGCCGCCTGCGCGACGCGGGCGCGATCGTCGTCGGCAAGACCACGTCGCCCGAGCTCGGCCAGTGGCCGATCGCCGAGGGCCCGTGGTTCGAGCCGACCCGCAACCCGTGGCACCTCGACCACACGCCCGGCGGGTCCAGCGGCGGGGCCGCCGCGGCCGTCGCGGCCGGCCTCGTCCCCGGCGCGATCGGCTCCGACGGAGCCGGCTCGGTGCGCATCCCGGCGTCGTGGACCAACCTCGTCGGGGTCAAGCCCCAGCGCGGCCGGCTCTCGACGTGGCCCGACCCCGAGGCCTTCCACGGCCTGACGTGCTTCGGCCCGCTCACCCGGACCGTCGGTGACGCCGCGCTCCTGCTCGACGCGCTGTCGGGCAACGTCGAAGGCGACCGCCACGCGCCGCCCGCGCCGCCCGTCCCGCTGAGCGACGCCGCGCTGCGGCCCACGCGCCGGCTGAGGATCGCGCTGTCGTTCCGCGCCCCGTTCGCCCTGGTGCCGAAGCTGCTCGACGACGAGGTCGAAGCCGCGACGCGTCGCACGGCCGAGCTGCTGCGCGACCTCGGCCACGAGGTCGTCGAGCGCGAGCCGCACTACGGCCTCGTCGGCCTGAGCTTCGTCCCGCGCTCGACCGTCGCGCTGCGCCACTGGGCCGAGAAGTGCGAGGACCGCAAGCTGCTCGACAAGCGGACCCGCGAGAACCTGCTGCTCGGCCGGATCCTCGACGGTCCCGCGCTGGCCGGCAGCCGGGCGCTCGAGCCGGTCTTCCGGCGCCGCATCGGCGCGATCTTCCGCGACGCCGACGTCGTGCTGGCACCCACCACCGCGGGCCCGCCGCTGCCGATCGGCAGCCTCGACGGGCTGACGCCGTGGCAGACGCACCAGCTCGTCGTCGGGTCGTGCCCGTACGCCTGGGCGTGGAACGTCATCGGCTGGCCCGGGGTCAGCGTGCCCGCCGGACACACCGAGAAGGGGCTGCCGGTCGGCGCGCAGCTGCTCGGCCCGGCGAACAGCGAGCCGCTCCTGCTGGCCCTCGCGGGCGAGCTCGAGGCGGCAGAGCGCTGGCACGAACGCCGTCCGACATTCCCAGTGTCAGCGGCCTGACAGACCCCGCACCGAGGCGCACATACGGTCGGCCGATGCGCCGACCGACCCTCCTCATCCCCGCCGTTCTCGCTGCGTTCGCCTGTGCCGCTCCGGCCGCACAGGCCTACGACACGCAGCCCCACACCGACATGACCCGCGACGCGCTCAGCGCCGAGGGCTTCAACCAGAACGCGGGGGACATCACCGCGTTCACCAACTGGTTCGCCGACTTCTACTCCCAGGCCAGCCACAACCCGCACTCCGGCCACGCCGACGCCCTGACCCGCATCATCGCCGGCGCGGTCTTCACCGAGAACTGGCCGCAGCGCTGGCTCGACGCCGCCGAGAAGACGCACTTCGACTCGGTCACGACCCAGGACCCCAACGCCGAGCAGAAGGTCCTGTCCACGACCCTCGGGGTCGAGCGCGAATGGGAGCGCCTCATGCGCAACACGGCCGCGGGCCTCCAGCAGGCCAGGCAGCGCCAGGACGCGCACCAGCTGCTCGCCGTGATGGGCACCTCGCTGCACACCGTCCAGGACTTCTACGCGCACAGCAACTGGGTGGAGCCGGCCAACACGCCCGGCTTCGACGGCCCCGGCTGGAAGCAGCGCGGCTACGGCGACTTCCCGACGTGGTTCGACGTGCCCAAGGGCGAGCGCGACGGCAGCCGCATCGAGATGGCCAACGCGCCCGGCGGCCACCG
This sequence comes from Actinomycetota bacterium, assembly GCA_005788585.1. The sequence continues at coordinate 4,887 of SYBY01000264.1, forward strand.
CAAGCACGGCGGCTGGAAGGACGACCACAACGAGTCGCTCACCACGTCCGAGAACAAGGACACCCCGGGCCGCCCCATGTACGAGCAGGCGTACATCACCTCGCACTTCGCCTCGCGCCAGTGGGTCCAGGCCATGAAGGTCTGGCTCGGCGACGACGCGCTGTGGAGCCGCGCGCAGCGGATCGGCACCACCCCCGCGCTCGGCCGCGACCGCAACGCCGCCCTGGAGATCTCGCTCTACACCGGCCGCTGGGCCGGGGGCGGCGGGCCGTGCGTCCCCACCCACGACGGTGGCGGCGCGTTCTCGTGCGGCCCGATCGTCGGACCCGCCGGCTCGCTGGTCAACCTGCGCCAGGCCATCAACGGCTACTTCGACCAGGGGCCGAGCGTCTACCGCCGTGCGTTCCAGGACACGATCGAGCACTTCGGCCGGGACTTCACCCCCGGGGAGCCGGCGCCGAACCTGCCGCTGCCCGCGCCGAGCCGCGACGTCCAGGCCCAGACCCAGTTCACCAAGCTCCAGGTCACCAAGCAGGAGGGCATCGACCTCGGCGACCCCGCCAGCGACGACGCCGACCTGTTCGTCCGCGCGGGCATCGCCGGCCAGGAGTACCAGTCGACCGTCATCCACGACCACGACAGCTTCAGCTTCCCGCGCCCGCACCACCCGCACACGTTCCTCAAGGCCGTCCCAGTGGGCGCGCGTTTCAAGCAGCCGGTCACCGACATCCGCGTGCGGATCAAGACCGGCGACGTGCGGTACGCGGGGACGAACGACGACGTCACCGTCGTGCTCGGCAATGGCCTGCGCTTCAGCCTCGAGAAGCGCGCGTACGACGACTTCGAGCGCGGCGACAACGACACGTACGCCATCCCGCTCGACCGCCTGACGCTGCAGGGCGGCGTCACGCTGAGCGACATCACGCGCTTCCAGATCGTGAAGTCGCGGGACGGCGCCGGCGGCGGCTGGCGCCTCGGCGGCGCGGAGCTCATCGTCAACGGCCGCACCCTCGTGCGCAACGACGCCATCAACCGCTGGCTCGAGGACGACCAGCGCACGTTCTCCGCGACGTTCCCCCGCGATCACCGCACGGCCGCCGCGATGCCGGTGTGGCTGCGGCTGATGGAGGACGACCTCGTCTACGGCGGCGACGACGCGGGCGACATCAACCCCGTCGACCGCAACACGCTGGCGCACCGTGCGTACACGCCGGGCACGTCGTTTGCGACGACCGCCACGGGCGGCGACCGGCTGTCCGGGCGGCTGGCGATGGACAACGGCGAGAAGGGCCGGATCGGCTACCGGCTGAGCACGGTGCGCGGCACGCCGCCGCCGGCGGCACCGACCCCGACCCCGAACCCGTCGCCGGTGAAGCCCGATCTCGTGATCACCGCGATGGACAGCCGCGAGGTCACGGTCACCAACCAGGGCGACGCGCTCTCCGGGGCGTTCAGCGTCACCGTCAACGGGTACACGCCCGTGCGGTTCGGGGCCGGGCTACCCGTCGGTGCGTCGGAGACGAAGCGGTTCAACTTCAGCGGGGACTGCGGCGGCGTCTATCGCGCCACGGCAGATGCGCTGAACGAGGTCGCGGAGACGAATGAGGCGAACAACACGCGCGCCACCGAGAACATCGTCTGCTGACGATCGCCATATCCGGGCACTGGAGCGCCACTCTAGAGCGGCGCTCCAGTGCGGGAGCATGTCGTTCGTTTCCAGGTCAGCGCGAGACGGGGGCCGGATCGAGCGCCTCGCGCTCGGTCTTCGCCCAGTCCCGCCGCTCGGTGAGCTGGCGCACCGCCGACCGGATGAGCACAGGCCAGAGCAGCCAGCTGTAGAACGCGTAGACCTGCGCGGCGAGCAGGCCGCGCAGCCATCCGCGCGCCGACACGCAGCCCATGATCGTCCCGCCGAAGCCGAGCACGTAGATGAAGAGCAGCTCGTAGGTCGGGCCGCCGTCCCAGAACGACGCGCGGCCCGTCACCGCGAGGATCACACCCACGACCAGGGACAGGCCGACCAGCGCCTGCCAGAACGGCATGAGCAGGTAGGCGGACTGCTCGACCCGCGGCGCGAGCCCCAGCGGCGCGCGCCACACCGTGCCGAGCAGGCCGATCGCCTGAAGGTTGCCCTGCGACCACCGGGTGCGCTGGCGCAGCAGCTTGCGCAGGTCGGACAGGCCCTGCTGGTCGACGACGCAGCGCAGCTCCTGCCGTCCCTGCCAGCCCGCGCCGATGAGGCGCAGGCCGAGGTCCTGGTCCTCGGTCAGGCGGTCGCGCCAGGGGCCTGAGGAATCGGCGACGTCGTCGAGCGCGCGCAGGCGGTTGAACTGCCCGTTGCCGCCCATGCCCGCGGTGCCCCAGCCGTTGCGCCCGGCCTGGAAGAGATTGCCGTAGACCGAGAACTCGAGGTCCTGCATCCAGGTCAGCGGCCGCTGGCGGTTGTAGATGCGCACGAGCGACTGCACGCCGCCGACCGCGGGATCGGCGAACTGCGCGGCCGCGAACCGCGGGGCGTCGGGGTGCAGGCGCCCGTCGGCGTCGACGACGCAGACGATCACCTCGTCGCGCGGGGTGTCGCCGATGATCGCGTCGAGCCGTCCGTAGGCGTCGTTCAGCGCGGCGGCCTTGCCGACGTGGGCGTCCGGTGCGTCGCGCCGCAGCACAACGAGGTCGGGGTGGTCGATCGACGCGAGGACGTCCGGCGTGCCGTCGTCCGAGCCGTCGTCGATCACGACGATCCTCCGGCGCGTCGCCTGCACGCCGAGCAACCGTTCGACGCTGTCGCGGATCGTCACCTCCTCGTTCAACGCAGGGACGAGGAAGACCCAGAGGAACGCGTCGGCGCCGTCGGGCGGCGCGTCAGGCGCGTGCGCCCGCGCGCGGCGGCCGCGGAGGAACAGGAGCGTCGTCCACAGGAACATCGCCACGATCACGGCGAAGCCGATCCACAGCGGCACGGCCCACCCGAACGGCAGGCCGCTGAACAGGTCGATCACGCGGCGTCGCGCTGCGCGGCCTGCAGGAGCAGCGCCGCCCGCGTCGCGTGCGGGAGCGGTGTGAACCCGGTCGCGCGGACGACCGCGGTGCGCGTGAAGCCCGAGCCGAACGGGGTGGGAGCCCGGTCGCCCTTGATGAGGTACTCGCACGCCTCGACGATCCGCCGGGCGGCGTGGCCGTCGCCGTACGGGTTCTCGGCCTCGCTCATCTGCGCGTACGCCGCGTCGTCGGTGAGCAGGTGATGGCCCTCGGCGAAGATGACGTCGGGATCGGTGCCGACGAGGCGCAGCGTGCCCGCGTCGACGCCCTCGGCCCGCTCGGTCTCGTCGCGGGTCACCAGGACCGGCTTGCCGAGCGCGGGGGCCTCCTCCTGGATGCCGCCCGAGTCGGTGATGACGAGGTGGCTGCGACCCAGCAGTGTCGCGAACGGCGCGTAGCTGACGGGCTCGCAGAGGAGCACGTTGTCGATGCCCCGCAGCGGCTCGCCGAGCTTCTCGCGCACGATCGGGTTCGGGTGCAGCGGGACGACGAACGTCACGTCCTCGTGCGCCCGGGCGAGCCGCGCGACGCCCTCGGCGATGCCGGTCAGGCCGGTGTGCCAGCTCTCGCGCCGATGGGCGGTGACGACGACGAACCGCGTGCCGCCCTCGCAGAGCGCACGCAGGGCGGGGTCGTCGGGCAGCTCGCCGAGATCGGACGCCCACCGCAGCGCGTCGATGCCGGTGTTGCCGGTGACGAAGATCTGGTCGACCGGGATGTTCTCGTGGACGAGCGCCTCGAGGTTCTTCGCCGTCGGCGCGAAGTTCAGGCATGCGATGCAGGAGATGAGCTGGCGGTTGAGCTCCTCCGGGAACGGCGTGAGGTTCAGCCCGCCGGTCCGCAGGCCCGCCTCGACATGCATGACGGGGATGCGCAGGTGGAACGCGGCGAGCGCCGCGGCCATCGCCGAGCTCGTGTCGCCGTGGACCATCACCGCGGCCGGGTAGCGGCCGGTGATGACGTCGGCGGCGGTGAACGGGTCGCCGCCGGCCTGCACGTCGAACGCCTCGAGGATGAAGTCCTCGAAGCGCCGCATGACCGAGGTGACCTTCTCGTTCAGGCCGCGGCGTGGGCCCGTCCACAGCGTGACGTCGGTGTGGATGCCCGCCAGGCCGAAGATCTCCTCGACGAGGTCGTGGTGCTGCCCCGTCGAGACGACGACCGGGTGCAGCGCCCGGCTCGCGCGCATGGCGAGGATGATCGGGACGAGCTTGATCGCCTCAGGCCGGGTGCCGACCACGATGGGGATCACGAGCTTCGGCGTCTCGGGAACGACGGAAACGGCGACGGACTCGGGCGCGGCGTCGTCAGCTCGCGTGCTGGCAGCGGGCGGCACCGAGGTCGAGAGCTGGTGCGCGGCCCGGTCGTCGAGCATCTGCTCGTGCAGGTCCCCGTCGTCGTGGTGGTGCGGGCGCAGCTGGCGTGGGTTCATGGCAGTTCCTCACGATCAATCGGCATCGGGGGCCGGGAACTGAGCCGCCCTACATTCGGGCCCGCCGTGTCCGACTGAGTGAGCATGCGCCAGGTCCTGCTTGCCCTGACCGCGACGCTCCTGCTGAGCGCGCTCGCCCCGACCGCCCATGCCGCCACAGGGCTCGGCATTCCCGCGAACACCCCGACGCTGTTCGCGCTGAATGCCGACCGCGGCACGCTGACGCCGGCGGCCAGGAAGGGCGAGTTCATCCTCACCCTGTCGCAGCTGGACCGGCGCGGCGTGTGGTTCACCGACAAGCCGTCGCGCCGGAGCGGCACGGTCCGCCCGGCCACGCTCTTTTCGTCCTGGAAGACGCTGGGCTTCGTCCAGGACCGCCCGAACGCCGTCGTGACCCTCCCCGGCGGACGCGATGGCGCCGACACCGTCGCCTTCGAACTCGGGCGGCCCCGCTACAGCGCGCGCACTCGCACGGTCCGCTTCACGGTCTCGACCCTGAGCTCGCTGTCACCGGGCCTCGCACATCACGGCCCGCAGGTCGACGACCGCATCCCGCGCCGGTTCGGAGAGGCCGCGCTGTTCATCGACGACGGCCAGGACGACGGCGGGGTCGGCCGCGGCGGCGACTGCTACGTCGGCGGGATCGTGCTGATGGCGACGCCACGCCGCGTGACCAACGTGTTCCCGGCGGACGGGTCGACGCTCTCGATCGCGTTCAACCCAGGGCTGTACAGCGTCCTCGGCACGAGGTTCGGTGCTGCACCGGCGGGAACCTTCCGGCTTCCCCGTCTCACGGCACCGGCCGGCATGGCCTACGGCGTCTGCCAGTTCGGCACCTACCCGCTCGACGCGAGCAGCGGACCGGACCTGCAGTGCTCGAACGGCGCGCTCGCGCTGTTCCTCGGGCAGCCGGCGTCGAACTGGATCGCACGGGCGGACATCCCGTCCCCGGCGCCCGGCCTGGGGTGGTACCGGTGCGCGAGCGGAACCCCTGTCGGCGAGGACCAGTACGGCTGCACGATGGGCCAGCTCACCCCGTTCACCGGGGCGCTCTCGGTCGGGTACACGCCCGCGGACGGCCGCCGGCTGGCCATCTGGCAGAGCCCTGCGCTCTACGCCCTCCTGGGTCCCGCCTTCGGCGGCGACGGCCAGGCCTCGTTCGGCCTGCCCACGCTTCCCGGCCCGGTGGCCGGCACGACCTACGGCATCTGCACCGCGGGGTTCTTCCCCAGCTTTGACTGAGCGGGACCGCGCGCCGCGGCGCGGCCCCGCCCATGGCGCGCGTCAGCCCATCGCGATGCTGCCCGCGTCGCGCACGAGCTGCCGGCGACCGTCCTTGTCGGCGGCCTCGACCTCGACGGCAAGGCGCTTGGCCGACGTCTCCTGCAGACCCAGGGTGACCCGGGCGGTGACGTCCTTGCCCTTGCGCGTGACCTTCGCGGCCCTGCGCCCGACCGTCACGGCACCCTGCGCGCGCACGCGCTGCCCGGCCGGGTCGATCGTGACCTTGCCGACCGGGACCCCCTGCTCGAGGATCCGGAGCGTGACGCCCTTCAGGCTGCGCCAGTCGCGCGGGTGACGCCAGCGCAGCTCGACGGTGGCCCGGCCGTCCTTGGCGGTGACGGTGCGGTCGGCGAGCCGGAGCACGCCGACGGCCACCTGCTCGCAGCCGCGGACGACGCCCTCGGCCGCGTCACGGGTGAGGGTGTCCTTCTCCGTGCCGCAGTCGATCGCGTCAGGACCGCCGTCCCGTGCGTCGACGACGTCCGCGCCGGCGCCCGCCTGGATGTTGTCGGCGCCCGCCCCGCCGATGAGCGTGTCCGGACCGTCGCCGCCGATGAGCGTGTCCGCGCCGCCGAAGCCCTCCAGCCGGCTGAACGCGCTGAAGGAGTTCAGCGTGTCGGCGCCGTCGCCGCCCATGACGTTCTCGACGTTCGAGCGCACGAGATCGAACTCGCCGGCCTCACCGTCGTTCGTCGTGTTGTCGAGGCTGATGTTCAGGGGCCGGGTCCGGCCGATGTAGACCATCGTGTCCGAGCCGGGGCCGCCGTGGTAGTCGTCGGCGCCGTCGCGCAGCGGGGAGTAGAACATGTCGTCCCCCCCGCCGCCGGCGATGAGGTCGCGCTCGCCCAAACCCGCGATGGAATCTGCGCCCGGCGTGCCGAGCAGCGTGTCGCGGTGCTCCGAGCCGTAGAGGAACTCGAAGTCCTCGATCACGTTCTCGCGGTCGCCGGGACGACCGTCCTCGGCCTTGCGATCGGCCATGTCGACGGTCACGCCCTGGTCGGCCGCCGCGTAGTTGATGACGTCGTAGCCCCCGCCGCCGGTGTAGAAGACCTCCTGCATCTGCCCGATGCGCTCGCGCGTTCCCGCGATGATCGTGTCGTTGCCCTCGCCCAGGTGGACGATGCCCGCTGTGGGCACCCGGTACTCGGCGCGGTCGTCGCCGCCGCCGGTCACGACCTGCACCGACTGCGGTGTCGGACACTCCATGTCGCCGTTGAACACGCGGCACCCGGTTCCGCCGGTCTCGCCGACGGTGTCGGAGACGAGGACGCGACCGGACCCGAACGGGCGCACCGTGATGCGGTTCGCCTCGTTGGCGCGGGACTCGGTGATGGAGAGCACCGCGCCCGCCATGACGACGTTCGCCGCGTTGGCCGCGGTCGGCGCCGACGCCGCGAGTGCGACGGGCAGCAGCGCGGCGAAGACCAGCGCGCGACGCCGGACTCCGGCCTGGGGTGATTCGGCGCGCGCCCTCTCACGCGCGGCGAGCAGTGAACGACGGTGGTTGGTGATGGCAGCGGTCATGGCGCATCCCTTCGGGTGGTGATTGACGCCTCGCAGTCTCCAGTCGAGGGGACGCCGTGCCATCCGCGAGACCGGCCATTCGGGCGAAGATGGCCGGGACGGGCCATGCTCGACGCGACGTCCCCGATAGTTGGGTGTTTCGCGTCGAGATCAGGCCGCGAGGGCGACGCACACCGGGTCGGCCAACAGGCGCCCGGCCTGGCTCAGGGCGGCACGGCCGGCCGCGTGGGCATCGCGGTCCAGCAGGCCCTCGTCGAGCTGCCGCGCCGCCGCGGCCCGCCCGTTCGGCGTGAGCGCGTCGAGCGAGATCCCGTCCCGCAGGCGCAGGCCGAGCATCACCCGCTCGAGCCGCACCGCGTCGCCGTCCGGGATCTCCCGGCCGGCGGCCGGGGACGTCCCCGCCTGGACGTGCGCGGCCCAGGTGCGGGGATGCAGCGCGTTCCACCACCGCACGCCGCCGACGTGGCTGTGGGCTCCGGGCCCAGCGCCCCACCAGTTCCCGCCCGACCAGTAGCCGAGGTTGTGGCGGCAGCGCGCGGTGTCGTCGACGGCCCAGCTGCACGTCTCGTACCAGTCGTAGCCGGCGGTGGCGAGCACGCGGTCGGCGGTCTCGAAGCGCTCGACGATGACCTCCTCGCCGGGCACCTGGACCTCGCCGCGGCGGACCTGCGCGGCGAGCAGGGTGCCCGGCTCGACGACCAGGGAGTAGGTGCTGACGTGCGTCGGCCGGGCGGCGGTCGCGGCGTGCAGCGAGGTCTCCCAGTCGGCGGCGGACTCTCCGGGCGCGCCGTAGATGAGGTCGAGGCTGACCTGATCGAACCCGGCGGCGCGCGCCTCGGTGGCGGCCTGGGCGGCACGGCCGGGCGAATGCTGCCGATTCAGCGTGGCGAGCACCGACGGGACCGCGCTCTGCATCCCCAAAGAGATGCGGGTGAAGCCGGCCTCGCGCAGCGCGGTCAACTCGGCCGGGCCGACGGATTCGGGGTTGGCCTCGGTCGTGATCTCCGCGCCGTCCTCGATGCCGAGGTGGTCGCGCACCGCGGCGAGGATCCGGGCGAGCTCCTCCGGCGGCAGCAGCGTGGGCGTGCCGCCGCCGAAGAAGACCGTGGTCGCCGCGGGCGCGTCGTCGCCCAGGACGCGGCGGGCCAGCGCGAGCTCGGCGATCAGCGCGTCGGCGTATCCCGCCACGGATTCCGCGCCACCCTCGCCCGGGACGTAGGTGTTGAAGTCGCAGTAGCCACAGCGGGACGCGCAGAACGGGACATGGATGTAGACCCCGAACGGCGCGTCGTGCAGCCCGGCGAGCGCGCCCGGAGGGAGCGCGCCGTCGGGCGGAGCGGGATCGCCGTCGGGCAGCCGGGCCATCGCGCCGAGTCTAGGTCGCCGGCGCCACCCGCGGCTCGATCCGCAGCACCTTCGCCGCGCCCGCCGGCATCCACCAGTTCCAGCGCCCCAGGAGTGCGACGAGCGCCGGCGCCAGCACACCTCGGACCACCGTGGCGTCGAGCAGGATGCCGCCGCCCAGCGCGGTGGCGAAGATCTTCACCTCGGTGCCCGGGCCCGTGCTCATGGCCACGAACGCCAGACCGAGGATCAGAGCGGCGCTGGTCACGAGCCGACCCGTCCGGCCGATGCCCTCGACGACCGCCGTATCGGTCGACCCGGTCCGGTCGTACGCCTCACGCATCCGGCTGAGGATGAACACCTGGTAGTCCATGGAGATCCCGAACAGGAAGGCGAAGACGACGATCGGCATCTCGACGTTGATGGCGTTCGTGGCCTCGATGCCCCAGATCGCGTCCGAGCCCCAGCCGTACTGCCACACCAGCACCATGAGTCCCCACGCGGCGCCGACCGACAGCAGGTTCAGCAGCACCGCCTTCAGCGGGATGATCAGCGAGCGGAAGGCCCGGGCGAGCACCAGGAACGTCAGGCCGGCGATCAGCGCGATCACCAGCGGCACGTTGCCGTAGACCGAGTCGAGGAAGTCGGCGCTCTGCGCGGCCTCGCCGCCGATCGCGACGTCCGGCCCGGCAGCTGCGCGGACCCGCTCGAGCGTTGCCCGCCCGTCCGGGGAGTTGCCGTCGGCCGTGGGGATGACGGCGAGCAGCGACGCGTCCGCCTGCCGCCACTCGGCGGGGGCGACCGCGCCACGGACACCCTCGACGTCCTTCAGAGCGGCAACAACAGCAGCCGGGTCGGTCGTGCGGGCGAGGGCATCGAACGGCGACAGCGGACCGGTCCCGATGCCCGAGCGCCCCAGGTCATCGAGGGCGGCACGCGCCGGCCCCGCCTGGGCGAGCGACTCGGCCTGCGGGTTGCCGAGCTGGATGGTCGACGCCGCCACCACCAGGCCACCCAGGACCGCCGCCGACAGGATGGCCGCCGCCCAACGGTGCCGCACGACGACGCGCGCCCAGGCCGTCCACGCGCGGCTGGCGTGGTCCTCGCGGCGCGCGTGACGACGGTCCAGACGCGGGCCCACGGTCGCCAGGACGACCGGCAGCAGCGTGACCGCCACCGCGACGCTGACGAGCGGGATGAGCATCCCGGCGATGCCGATGCTGCGCAGGAACGGCACGGGCAGGGCGACGAGGGCGAGCAGGGAGATCGCGACCGTCGAGCCGCTGAGCACCACCGCCCGGCCCGCGTGATCCATCGCGGCGATCACCGCCGCCTCCCCGTCCTTCCCGCGCTGACGCTCCTCGCGCCAGCGCACGACCACCAGCAGCGCGTAGTCGATGGCGATCGCCAGACCGACCAGCGCGATGAGGACCTTGACGATCACCGACACGCCGGTGACGTTCGCCAGCGGCCACACGGCCAGGAACGTCACCGGGACCGCGACCATCGCCATGAGCACGGGCACGAACGCCATCCATGACGCGAAGGTGAAGGCGAGCACGAGCAGTGCGCCGCCGCCGGCGATCGCCGCCTCGAGGGCCAGGCTCGAGCGCTCTTCGGTTCCCGCGGCGGCGGGTGCACGCAGCGCGTCGAGTCCGGTGACCCGCACTGGGGCACCGCCGACGCGCATCCCCTCGACGGCGGCCTGTGCCGCGCGCGCCTCCGCCTGACCGGGGTCGATCCCGCCCTTCCCGGGAATCGCGACGAGCGCGAACGTCGTGCGGCCGTCGTCCGAGACGAACGCCCGGTCGCGCGTCGACGCATACGACGCGACGCGCGAGCCGGGCACCGCGGCCTCGATCTCGCGGAGGGCCGCCGCCAGGTCGGCGCGGACCCCCGGCGAGTCGACGGTCCGGCCTGCCGGCAGGGACACGACCGGGACGAGCGGCGCCGCGTCGCCCCCGCTGCCGTACCGCTCCACGATCTCGCTGTTGGCAGTGAACGCTGCACCACCGGGGATCGAGAACTGCTGTTCCAGCGACCTGTCCGCCGGCCCGATGGCCGCGATGCCCGCGACCGTCAGCGCGATCCAGAGGGCGACGACCGTCTTCTTGTGACCGAGAACCCACCGGGTGAGTGAGGCCATCGTGGTGCGGCGGTGCATGGCAGCGTCCTTTCGCTCGTTCGTTGGACTTACGGTGTAAGTCGATGCTGGAGGAAGGTTTACACTTACGCTGTAAGCTTGTCAAGGCGCCCATGCGAACCACCCGAGGAGAGCCGCCGTGCCACCCGCCGCCAAGAGCCGTTCGAAGACCAGACCGCCGCTGTCCCGGGAGCGGGTCCTGCAGGCCGCCATGGCGCTGGCGGACGAGCGCGGCGCTGGCGACCTCACGATGCGCAAGCTCGCCAAGGAGCTCGGGGTCGAGGCGATGTCGCTCTACAACCACGTCGCCAACAAGGACGACCTGCTCGACGGCATGATCGACCTGGTCTTCGCCGAGATCGACCCGCCCGTCCCCGGCGGCGACTGGAAGGCCGAGCTGCGCAAGCGTGCCTTCTCGACCCGCGCCGCCCTCCTGCGCCACCGATGGGCCGTCGGCGAGATGGAGGGACGCTCCAGCCACGGGCCGTCGAACCTCAAGGTGCACGACGCGGTCCTCGGAACGCTGCGCGCCGCCGGCTTCTCCCTCGAGATGACGGTGCACGCGATGTCCGTCCAGGACGCCTACATCTACGGGTTCGCGCTCCAGCAGACCGACATGTCGCCCGAGTCGCCCGAGGACTTCGCCGCGGTGGCCCGGCAGCAGATGACGGACTACGCGGAGGCGCTGTCAGAGCTCCCGCACCTGGTCGAGGTCGTCGGCGGCCACGTGGCCGAGGCGGGCTACGACTACGACGCGGAGTTCGCCTTCGGCCTCGACCTGATCCTCGACGGCCTGGAGCGGCTGCTCCCCTTGTAGTGCTAGATTCATAATGGTTATGAATCTATACCTACTTGGGGGAGAGGCACGCCATGGCAACCTCGGAACTCACGCGCCGGCGGCGCTTCGGCATCCTGGCCATCTGCTCGATGAGCCTGTTCATCGTCGGCCTGGACATCACGGCCGTGAACGTCGCGCTGCCGACGATCGGGCGTGAGCTCGACGCGAGCCTGTCGTGGCTGCAGTGGTCGGTCAGCGCCTACACCGTGGCGATGGCCAGCTTCCTCATGCTCGCCGGGTCGATCGCCGACCGCGTCGGCCGGCGGCGGACCCTCACGATCGGCCTCGGGGTCTTCACCGCGGCGTCCGCGCTGTGCGCCCTGGCGCCGACCGTGGAACTCCTGGTGGCCGCGCGCGTCCTCCAGGGCATCGGCGCGTCGATGCTCAACCCCGTGGCGATGTCGATCATCACGAACACCTTCATGGACCGCAGCGAGCGAGCGCAGGCCGTCGGCGTCTGGGGCGCCGTGTTCGGCGCATCCATGGCGCTCGGCCCGATCGTCGGCGGCGGACTCGTCGCCACGGCGGGGTGGCAGTGGATCTTCGCCATCAACATCCCCCTCGGCCTGACGGCGATCGCACTGCTGCGGCGCTTCGTCCCCGAGTCCCGGGCGCCGTCGCCCCGCCGCTTCGACCCCGCCGGTCAGGCGTTCGTCGTCGTCCTCCTCGCCGGGGTCACGTACGCGATCATCGAAGGCCCGGGATCCGGCTGGGGCGCTCCGTCGATCGTCGCCGCGCTGATCGCGGCGGCCGGGTCCCTCACCGGCCTCGTGGTCGTCGAGTCGCGCCGCGACGAGCCGCTCATCGACCTGCGCTTCTTCGGCTCGGTGCCGTTCTCGTCGTCCATCGCGTTGTCCGTCGCCGGGTTCGCGTCGTTCGGTGGCTTCCTGTTCCTGGGCACGCTGTACCTCCAGGACGCGCGCGGGGCGTCGCCGGTGGAGGCCGGCCTGGTCGTCATGCCGATCGCCCTCATGACGGTGATGCTCTCACCCGTGTCCGGCCGCCTGGTGGGGCGCAGCGGCCCTCGGCTCCCGCTGCTCATCGCCGGCGTGTCGTTCCTCCTGGCCTCATCCATGCTCGCCGGGCTCTCGGCACAGACGCCGCTGGCGTGGATCCTGGCGGCATACGCGGTCTTCGGGGTCGGGTTCGGGTTCATCAACGCACCGATCACCAACGCCGCGATCTCCGGCATGCCGGTCGCGCAAGCGGGGGTGGCGGCAGCCATCGCCACCACCTCGCGGCAGTTCGGGCAGGCCATCGGGGTTGCCGTCGTCGGCGCGATCGTGGCCTCGGGCTCGACGAGCTCTGCCGCCGCGCTCGCGTCGGCGACGCACCCGGCATGGTGGACCCTGACTGCGCTCGGGGCACTCGTCCTCGGGCTGGGCGTGCTGGCGACCACCGACCGCGCGCGAGCATCGGCCCGGCGCACGGCCCTGCAGCTCAACCCGGAAGCCGCCGCCGCGTAGGCTGCGCGGGCCATGCCCTCCGACCCTGGACCCGGTGCCACGCCCGACGACGACGCGCGGGAGGCGTGGCTCCTGATGTCCGACCTCGTGCTCGACCACCAGCGCCGGCGCGCGGTCGCCGAGGCCAGCGGGATGACGTTCTCCCGGGTCCGTGCGGTCAGGCGGGTCGCGCGCGGCCCCCTCGCGATGGGTGAGCTGGCTGCGGCGCTGGACATGGACCGTCCTAACGTCACCGTCCTCGTCGACGACCTCGAGGAGCGCGGCCTGGTCCGGCGCGCGCCCCATCCGACCGACCGGCGGGCCAAGGTCGTGCAGGCCACGAGGAAGGGCCAGGCGCTCGCCCGGCGCGCCGAGGAGATCCTCGCCACGCCGCCCGCCGCCCTGCGCGACCTCGACGCGCAGGACGTCGCCGCCCTGCATCGCATCCTGCGCAAGGCCGCGGCGACCGAGCCCTGAGCCGCGCGGACCTCAGGTCGTCAGCGTGCGATCCAGCCCCTCCGCGACCCGGACGGCGACCGCGGGGTCGGCGCCCTCGAACACCGAGGCGTGGATCCCCCGCATGGCGCCGCTGATGACGCGTGCCGCTGCGGCGGGGTCGACGTCTGCGTCGAGCTGGCCGCGCGCGGCGGCCTCGGCGACGATGGCGGCGACCGCCTGCTCGAAGCGCTGGTGCCACTCCTCGGCGTAGCCCTCTGACGCCGGGACGCCGAGGTCGCGGAACAGCACGTGCGCCTGCGGGTGGGCGTACGCGGCCTCGGCGGAGAGGCGCAGGAAGACCCGCAGCCCCGCCAGCGGGTCGGCGGGCCAGTCGGCGGCCTTCGCGCGGCGGTCCATGTCGTCGACGACGGTGCGGGCCGCGTCGTCCACCACGGCATGGAAGAGGTCGCGCTTGGTGGCGAAGTGGTGGAACGCCGTGCGGAGTGCGACGCCGGCCTCCTCGGCGATCAGCTCGACCGTGATCTCGCCGTAGTCGTGGCGGCGAAGCAGGTGCTCGGCGGCCCGGATCAGTCGTGCCCGGGCTCCGGACTCCGCCTGCTCGGGAGACGCCATGTCGGCCGCCCAGCGATACAGCGTCGCCGGGTGCACCCCGAGCTCCTGCGCGACGGCCGTCGGCTGCCCGGAGCCGTCGCCGAACGCGCGTGCGACGGCGTCCTGGCGTTCGTCGCGTGTGAACCGTGATCGGGGCGGCATGCGCAGACCACAGCATACGCGACGAGTTGCACACTGCGCGCAGTTTTGTGCATCATTGCACTCAACATGCCAATTTCGGAAAACTTGCCAGTGGTCATCGTCGGCGGCGGGCCGACAGGCCTGGCCATGGCCATCGAGCTCGACCGCCACGGCATCGCCTCCCTGCTGCTGGAGCGCCACGCGACCACCCGCCAGCACCCCCGCGCGTCGGTGATCAACGCGCGAACCACCGAGCTGTGCCGGCACTGGGGTGTCGCCAAGCAGGTCGAGGCCGAGGCGATGGCCCCCGCCATGAACCTCGGCGTCACCTGGACCACGCGGCTGACCGGGCGCGAGATCGGACGGCTCGTGCTGGTCGACGACGTCGCGAACGCCGTGGCCGAGTTCTCCGCGAGCCCACAGCTCCCGGCGATCTGCCCGCAGGATCGCTTCGAGCCGATCCTGCGAGAGCGCGCCGAGCGGGCCGAGCTCGCCGACGTGCGGTTCGGCACGGAACTCGTCAGCTTCACCGACACCGGCACGGACGTCACCGCAACCATCCGCGACCGCGCCAGCGGCCGGGAGGAGCAGGTGCGCACGGAATGGCTCGTCGCCGCCGATGGCTCGGGCAGCCGGATCCGCGACGAGCTCGGCATCGGCATGGAGGGAAGCGACACGGTCACCGACCAGGTCAACATCTACTTCCACGCCGACCTGACGCCGTACCTCGCCGGCCGCCCGAGCGTCCTGTTGTACATGGTCAACAGCGACCTGGCGGCGTTCTTCATCGCGCTGGACGGCAAGCACCGGTGGCTGATGAACGTGCCCCGGGACCTCGTGCCCGACCTCGATCCAGATCGCTGCGCCGAGCTCGTCCGGCTCGGCGTCGGTGACCCGCATCTCGACGTCGAGGTGGTGTCGATCGACGCCTGGACGGTCATGGCGCAGGTCGCCGAGCGCTACCGCGCGGGTCGCGTGCTGCTCGTCGGCGACGCCGCGCACCGGTTCCCGCACACCGGCGGCTTCGGGCTGAACACCGGCGTGCAGGACGCGCACAACCTCGCGTGGAAGCTCGCGGCCGTCATCCGCGGCGACGCGGGCGAGCGGCTCCTGGACAGCTACGAGCAGGAACGCCGGCCGGTCGCGCAGAGCAACAGCGAGCACAGCCTGCGCAACGCGCTGAAGCTCGCCGAGACCGGGGTCCCGTTCGCCGCGCCGTCGCTCGACATCAGCGCCGTGGAAGAGGACTCCCCGGCCGGCGAGGCGGTCCGCGCCACGATCGCCGCGGCGATCCCCGCACAGCGCGCGCACTTCTCCTTCCGCGGCCAGGAGCTCGGGTTCCGGTACGCGGACTCCGACGCGGTCGTCGGCGACGGCACCGAGCCCCCGCCGCTGGACCCCGTCCACTACGAGCCGAGCGCCGCGCCCGGCTGCCGCGCCCCGCACCTGTGGATCCAGCGCGACGGCCGCCGCGTGTCGACCATCGACCTGTGGGCCGGACGCTGGGCCCTGCTCGCCGGGCCCTATGCCGCGGGCTGGCTGCAGGCGGCCCGCGCGTGCGGCATCGACGCCTACGCGTTCGGCCGCGACGTCAGCGGCAACGTCGCGGAGTTCCGCCGCGTCTACGGCGTGGAGGCCGACGGCGCCGTGCTGGTGCGCCCCGACGGCCACGTCGCGTTCCGCAGCCGCGATGCCGGAAGCGCGCCGCTGCAGCAGCTCTCAGCAGCCCTCGCGCAGATCCTCGCCGACCCGCACATCGCCACCGATTCAGAGAAGGAGCACACCATCCCCGCCATCCACCGACCCACGCTGCATCACGTCAATCTCAAGACGACGCGACTCCAGGAGATGATCGACTGGTACGGCGCGGTCGTCGGTGCCGAGGTGATGTACCGCTACGACCATGCCGCGTGGCTGTCCAACGACGAGGCGAACCACCGGATCGCCCTCATGGCGTTCCCCGGCTTCCACGACGACCCGGACGCGGCGAACCGCACCGGGATGCACCACACCGCCTTCGAGTACCCGTCGTTCGAGGAGCTCAACGACACCTATCTCCGGCTCAAGGAGATCGGCATCGAGCCCGAGATCTGCCTCGACCACGGCCTCACCCTCTCGTACTACTACGTCGATCCCGACGGCAACCGCGTCGAGCTGCAGGTCGACTGCCTCGGCGATTGGGAGGCCTCGTCGGAGTGGATCCGCACCTCGCGGGACTTCCAGTCCGACCCGATCGGCGCGATCGTCAATCCCGCCCTGCCCGCGGCGGATCTCGCCAACGGGGTCCCTTTCGAGGAGATCCACCGCAAGGCCCGCGCCGCCGCGTACGCGCCGCGGCTGAACCCGCCGGCCGGCCCGCCGGCGCCCGACACGCTGGCGACCCGCGCGACGCAGGCCTTCGAGACGGCGTTCGCCGCCGCCACCTCCCACCTGAGCGACGCGGTCCTCGAGCAGACGCTGGGCCGAGGCCCGGGGCTGCGGGCGATCTTCACCGGGATGGCGAAGATGTACGTCCCCGAGGTCGGCGAGGGGTTCACCGGTGAGATCCTGTACGAGCTGCGTCGCCAGGACGGCACCGTGCACCCGTGGACGATGCGCATCGACCCGAACTCGGCCACCGCGCGGGCGGGGACCAGTCAGGACCCGGCGGTGACGCTCAAGCTCCGCGTCACGGACTTCATCCGGATCTCCTCCGGTGAGGCGGACCCGGGCACGATGGCACTCGACGGCCGCGTCGAGGTCACCGGCGACCTCATGCTCGCCGCGCTCATGGGCCCGATGTTCGGTCGACCGCTGCCTGAGCAGACCCCGGGCCTGAGCCCGCGCTTCCAGACGGCGTGAACGAAAGAGGACCATCGCCATGCACCTGAGAACGACCTCCGAAGGCACGCTGATCGAGCACGAGGGCACCTGGATCGTCCTGCGCCGCGCGCTCACGTCGGCCGGCAACGACGACCCCGAACTCGCGGCCGCCGCCGTGGACGCGCTGGCGTTCCTGCGGGCCGACGACGGCGTGCGGGCGCAGGCCGCGGCGCTCGTCAGCGCCGTCGCCGACAAGGCGGAACTCGCGGTGGATCCGTCGACGGCGGGGCTGCCGTTCACCCCGCGCTCGATGCGGGCGTTCACGCTGTGGGAGTCGCACTGGACCGCCTCGAGCCGGATGCTGGTCAAGAACTTCTTCCCGCCGGTGATGTGGGCGGCGGTGCGGACGTTCGAGAAGACCGGCCGGACGTTCCCGGCGCTCAAGCCGAACAAGCACTTCTGGACCCGGCCGAGCTTCTACGTCGGCAACCACACGATGGTCGTCGCCGACGGGCAGGACATGTGGTGGCCGTCGCACACCAAGGCGCTGGACTTCGAGCTCGAACTCGCCTGCGTCCTGCGCTCACCCATCGCCGACGCCACGCCCGAGCAGGCCCGGGCGGCGATCGGCGGCTGGTTCATCCTCAACGACTGGAGCGCGCGCGACGTGCAGGCCGAGGACGCGCGGCACAACGCGTTCGGACCCGTGGTCAAGGCCAAGACGTTCGCCAACTCGATCGGCAGCGAGATCGTGACGCCCGACGAATTCGGCGACTGGAAGCTCGCCACCGGACGGGTCCGAGTCGACGGCGAGGTGTGGTGCGAGGGGTCGACTGCGAACCCGGCGCACGACATCGGCGAGATGCTCGCCTACGCCTCCAGGGGCGAAGTGCTCGATGCCGGTGACGTGATCTCGATGGGGACGATGCCGGGCTGCTGCGGCCTGGAGCTCGACCGCTGGATCGAGCCCGGCCAGACGGTCGAGCTGGAGATCGACCGGATCGGGCGCTTGACCAACCGTGTCGTCGCCGACCCCGCCCCGAGAACGGCGGTGCCGGCCTGATCGCGTCGGGCCGGCGTCACGCCTGGGTGCCGCGCCGCGGGCCGCGCGGCGACCAGGTGCCGAGGACCATCAGCGTCTTGGTGCCGACGACCTTGCCGGTCCGCCGCAGCTGATCGATCACGCGCTTGAGGTCCTGGACGTCGCGCACGCGGATCCACACGAGCGCATCGGGGTCGCCGGCGATGGTGAACACCGTGCGCACCTCCGGGAGGCCGTCGGCGATCGTGGCGATGTCGTCGACCTTCGTCGTGCCGGTGAACCGCAGCTCCGCGAACGCCTCGAGCGGGCGGCCGAGGAGCGCGTGGTCGACCGTGATCGTGTAGCCGGTGATGACGCCGAGCTCCTCCAGGCGATCCATCCGCCGCTTGACCGCCGGCGCAGACAGGCTCACGACCCGCCCGATGTCGGCCAGCGATCGGCGCGCGTCCTCTTCGAGGAGCCGGAGGATCTCGAGGTCGGTGCCGTCGAGTTCGTCGGGAGCCAGCATGCCTCAACGATAGAGGCCAGACCACCGTCAAGACTAATGATTTCGCCGTCAAATGCGCAGACAACGTTTGATTCTTGCGTGTATTGAGCGTGTCGCAGCGATTGAGTCGACCAAGCGTGGCCCGTTCGCTGGAGTGGCGGCCGCGTGTCCGACCTCACCACGATCACCCCCGTCCCTGCCGACGACCTCGACATGGCCGCCCTCGAGGCCGTGCAGCGCCGCGTGCTCTGGCTGGCGACGTCGATCGTCCACCACGCCAACAAGGTCCGCGAGACCCCGTCCGGAGTGAAGGTCGGGGGCCACCAGGCGTCGTCGGCCTCGATGGTCTCGCTCATGACCGCGCTGTACTTCGCGCACCTGCGCGGCGCCGACCGCGTCTCGGTCAAGCCGCACGCCGCGCCGGTCCTGCACGCGATCAACTTCCTGCTCGGGCGGCTCGACGCGTCGTACCTGCCCCGGCTGCGCGAGTACGGCGGGCTGCAGTCCTATCCCTCGCGCTCGAAGGACCCCGACCCGGTGGACTTCTCGACCGGCAGTGTGGGCATCGGCGCCACCGCGACGCTGTGGAGCGCGCTGGCGCACCGCTACGTCGCCGGGCACTTCGACGTGCCGCAGGGCGGGCGCCAGGTCGCGCTGCTCGGCGACGCCGAGCTCGACGAGGGCGCGATCTGGGAGGCGCTGGTCGACCCGATGGTGCCGCGGCTCGGCGAGGTCCTGTGGGTCGTCGACCTCAATCGCCAGTCGCTCGACCGCGTGGTCCCGGACATCGCGGCGGGGCGCATCGGCGCGATGTTCGAGGCTGCCGGGTGGCAGACCATCACGGTCAAGTACGGCCGCCGTCTGCGGGAGCTGTTCGAGCGGCCCGGTGGCGATGCGCTGCGCCGCCGCATCGACGCGATGGGCAACGAGGAGTACCAGCGGCTGCTGCGCACGCCCGCGGCCGATGTCCGGGACCGGCTGCCAGGCGACGGGCGCGGGCGCCGCGCCATCGCGACGCTCCTGCGCGACCTCGACGACGCCGAGATCGCCGCCGCGCTCCGCGACCTCGGCGGCCACGATCTGGAGGACCTGCTCGGCGCCTTCCGGGCAGCAGACGCCGACACCGACCGGCCGTCGGTGGTCTTCGCCTACACGATCAAGGCCCGGGGCCTGCCGACCGAGGGCCACCCGGCCAACCACTCCGCGCTGCTGACGCGTGAGCAGTGGACGCAGCTCGCGCAGGACACGGGCGCCGACGCCGACGACCCGTGGGCGCCGTTTGCGGAGGGCAGTCCCGAGGCGGCGCTGTGCCGGACGGCGGCGGCGCGCCTGCACCGCGAGGAGCGCCCGCCCGCCGTGGCCCCGCCGGTGGCCGTGGAGTTCGGGCGCGAGCACCGCGGCACCGCGTCGACCCAGCAGGCCTTCGGCCGCTTCTTCGTCGATCTCGCCCACCAGGCAGGCGACGTCGCCGACCGCGTCGTGACCGTCTCCCCCGACGTGGCCTCCTCGACGAACCTGGGCGGGTGGATCAACCGGGTCGGGATCTTCAACATCGGCGACCGGATCGACTGGTTCGCCGACGACTCCGAGACGGCGATCCGCTGGAAGGAGTCGGCGCACGGGCAGCACATCGAGCTCGGCATCGCCGAGGTCAACCTCGTGGGCCTCCTGGGCGAGCTGGGCGCCACGTGGTCGCGCGACGGGCAGCCGCTCCTGCCGATCGGGACCATCTACGACCCGTTCGTCTCGCGGGCGCTGGAGCCCTGGTCGTTCGGGATGTACGCGGGCGGGCAGTCGATCCTCGTCGGGACGCCGTCGGGCGTGACGCTCGCCCCCGAGGGCGGCGCGCCCCAGTCGATCTCCACCCCGTCGATCGGCATCGCCCAACCGGGCTGCGTCGCGTGGGAGCCGGCGTTCGGGCAGGACCTCGAGTGGACCATGCTGCACGCCCTCTCGCGCCTCGGCCGCCCCGACGGCACCTCGGCGTACTTCCGGCTCAGCACGCGCCCTGTCGACCAGGCCCTCGCCGCCGTCCCCACCAGCGCAGCCGCCCGCGAGGAGCGCCGCCGGCACGCGCTCGCCGGCGGCTACCGGTTGCGCGAAGCCGCAGGTGCGCGCATCACGATCGTCGCCGTCGGCGTGATGGTCGTCGAGGCCTGCCAGGCCGCCGACGAGCTCGCCGCGGCCGGCGTCCCGGCCGACGTCGTCTGCCTGACATCGCCCGACCTCGTGTTCCGCGCGCAGCAGGCGCGCCACGGTCTCGCCGACGCGGACGACGCGATCCTCGACGTCCTCTTCCCGCCCGGGCGCGGCGCACCCGTCGTGACCGTGCTCGACGGCCATCCCCACGCCCTGGCCTTCCTCGGCACCGTGGCACAAGCGCCGGTGGCCAGCCTCGGCGTGCAGCACTTCGGGCAGTCCGGCGATGTCGAGGACCTCTACCGCCACTTCGGAATCGACGCCGACACGATCGTCGGCGCCGCCCTGGACCTCCTCGGGTGACCCGCACATGACCGACATCCAGATGCCGCGCCTCACCGATCAGATGGAGGAGGGCACCATCGTCGCCTGGCTCGCGCAGGACGGAGCGCAGGTCACGGCGGGGCAGGAGATCGTCGAGATCGAGACCGACAAGGCCACGGTCGCCCACGCCTCGGAGGTCGACGGCGCCCTGCAGATCCTTGCGGCGGTCGGCGACACCGTCGCCGTCGGTGACGTCATCGCACGCGTCGGCGGTGCGACCGGGCCCGGCGACGAGCCGGCCCGGAGCAACGGCCACGTCGAGCCCGGGCCCTCGCCGGTCCCGGTGACCGCCGGGACGGCACCACGGCAGGACGAGGAACCCCGCGCCACGCCGCTGGCCCGTCGCGTGGCCCAGGTGCACGGGATCGACCTCGGCGCCCTGCGTGGCACCGGCCCCCGCAACCGGATCACGAAGGCCGACGTCCTCGCCGCTTCGGGCGTGCCCGCACCGCCGGCCCCACCGGAGCCCGCGGCTCCGCCACCTGCCGCACCCGCGCACCACGTGGTGCCGCTGACGCGGCTGCAGCAGGTCGTCGCCCGCCGCATGCTGGAGGCGACGACCACGGTCCCGCACTTCCAGGTGCAGACCGAGGTCGAGATCGACGCGGCGCTCGCGCTCCGGCAGGCGCTGAAGGACGCAGCGGCCGAGGGAGCGCCGGCGCCCTCGGTCAACGACCTCATCGTGAAGGCGTGCGCGCTGCGCCTCCCCGAGCACCCGCTGGTCAACGGGTCCTTCGTCGAGGGCGGGTACGAGCTGCACGAGCACGTCCACGTGGGGATCGCCGTCGCCGCACAGGACGGGCTGCTCGTCACGACGATCCGCGACGCCGACGTCAAGTCCCTCGGCAGCATCGCGCGGGACAGCCGCCGGCTCGCCGCCCTCGCACGTGACGGAGAGGCCACGCCACAGGACCTCACCGGCGCGACCTTCACGGTGTCGAACCTCGGGATGTTCGGCATGACGGCAATCACCGCGGTCATCAACCCGCCGCAAGCCGCCATCCTCGGCGTGGGCGCCGCGCGACCCACGCTCATGCGGTCGGCAGACGGCGAGGTGGTCGACCGGCACCTGCTGACGCTGACCCTCAGCGGCGACCACCGCATCCTCAACGGAGCCGACGGCGCGCGCTTCCTGCTCGACGTCAAGCAGACGCTCGAGGCTCCGATGCGGCTGGCACTCTGAGGCGTGCTCGGCTGCACGCCGGGCCTGCACGGCGAGGCCCAGCTCGTGGAGGGCTACGAGCCCGCTGCGGGCAACGGACCCAGGACCCGGGTGACGAACGCGGTCAGGGGGTCGGCCAGCTGTTCGATGCGCTGTGGGTGTCCTGCCTCGACCTCGCGCAAGAGCAACACCGCGACACCTCCAGCCAATGCGGCGGCGATCTCAGGCGTGAACGCGTCGCCGTGCTCGCCGGCGCGCACGGGAGCGCCGGCAGCATCAGCCATCATCCAGGCCAGCCTGTCGGCGACCGATCGCCGTTCGATGGCTGCCCGGCCGGGGACGGTCGGAACATCGAGGAGCAGCGCCTCGGCGAGCAGTGGCCGCGCCGCGGCGCGCTCGACCATGACGGCGATCACGCGCCCGAGCGCCGGAGCGCCCCGCTCCGAGCCGATCGCACGCTCCATCGCATCGATGGTCCGGTGCGATACGTCGAGAAAGAGCGCCACCAAGCATGCCTCGCGATCGGCGAAGTGCTCGTAGAAGGTGCGCTTGGACACGCGCGCGTGCCGCGCGATGTCCGCAACCCCGACGTTCGCGTATCCACGTTCCTCGATCGCGGCGGCCAAGGCGGCCAGCAGGCGCCCGCGGGTCTCGCGGCGGGTGGACTCATCGACGCGGCGCCGGCGGCTGGGTGCGTCGTCAGGCGTCATCGGTCCGCGACAGTACCGGCCGAAACTCGAGAACGGCAACCACCTCTCGGTGTCCCACGCGGCGCCCCCTCGACGCTCCAGCGTGGGGACCGCCGATGCCCACCACCATGACTGGAGTTCGCCTGTAAACCGGTGGCTTGTCGCTATCGCGCGGCGTACGCCGCCCACGTCGCCTTGGATGTCGTGCGTCCCTTCACGCTGGGCGCAGCTTCGGCACCCTTGCCTCGCCAGGGTCGCCACAGGGCCCTCGACCGAAGCATACTCGCCAGTAAAGTAACGTGACCAGGCACGTAGCTGTATTCGCCGGCCAGCTGCGCGGTCAGTCCGGCGGCGTCGTCCGCAGACCCCGGGTCAGCACCTGGGCCGTGAGCGCCTCCGCCTGCTCGAGGGTGACCTCGCGATCTCGCAGCGCGAGCCCGACCGCGCCTTTGGCCGCCCCCAGCATGAGCGCGGCGATCAGCCGCGCTTCGGCTGCCGGCAGCGCGACGCGGTGACGGTCGGCCAGCACGAGCGCGACGGAGGAGACCAAGCCGTTGACCTGCTCCGTGACCTCGTCGGCCACGTGGCCGGCTTCGCCGCCGCGAGCAGCCGAGAACAGCAGGCCGAACGTGTCAGGGCTGGCCTTGAAGAACGCGAAGTACGCACGAACCGACGCCCGGATGGCTTCGTCGAACGACGCACGCTCGACGCCCATCGACGCACGCAGGAGATGATCAACCAGCCGCTTCCCGTCGGCCTCGATCACGGCCCGGTGCAGGTCCTCCTTGCTGGCGTAGCGCGCGTAGATGGTGGGCTTGGTCACACCTGCGGCAACGGCGATCGCCTCCATGGTCGCCGCGGAGTAGCCGCGCTGCGCAAAGACCCATCGCGCCGCGTCACAGATACGGAGGTCGATGTCTGCCCTGGGTCCACCCTGCCGCGTTCGGTGCGTATGCCCCACCGTGCGAAGCCTCGCACACCCCGACCCGAGGCTCGGCTGCAGGCCCGTCAGCGGCGCCGGTCAGCGCCGTCGGGTGCGACCCCCTCGACCGGCACCGTCGCATCCATCTGCAGCGTCGACGCGGCATGGACCGTCAGCGCCAGGAACAGCACGGCGACGACCGCAAGCACGACACCGATGGTCATGACGATCTTGCGCGCCGCGCTGTGACGGTGTCGCGCGGAGTGGACGCCCGACTCAGACGAGCTCACGGTGACACAGACCCTCGAAGGCCGCCATGAGCAGCGGATCGAAGAACGATCCCGTCTGCTCTCGCATCAGCCGCAGCGCGTCAGGGACGGACATCGCCTCCTTGTACGGGCGCTCATGCGTCAGCGCGTCGAAGACGTCGGCGATCATGACGATGCGGCTCTCGAGCGGGATCTCGTCGGCCGAGATACCCGCCGGATAGCCCCCGCCATCCCACCGCTCGTGATGCGACAGGGCGATGACGGCGGCCATCTCCAGGTACTCGGAACTGCTTCCGGCCAGGATCTCCGCACCCGCGACGGTGTGGCCCTTCATGATCTCGAACTCGTCGTCGGTCAGCTTCCCCGGCTTGTGGAGGATGCTGTCGGGGATCGCGACCTTGCCGATGTCGTGCAGCTCGGCGGCCCTCCCGAGGATCTCCACACGCTGCTCGTCCAGCCCGATCCTCGCACCGACGAGCATCGCGATGCGCCCGACCCGCTCGGTGTGATGATGCGTGTCGTCGTCGCGATACTCGGCGACCCGCGCGAGGTGGCCGAGCATGTCAAGGTGCGCGCGCTCCAGCGCAGCGGTGCGCCGGGTGACGAAGAGCTCCAGTTCGGCGTTGTGCGTCGCCAGCTCGAGTTCCAGCCGTCTGGTCCGCAGGAGATTGTGCGCCCGCAGGCACACTTCCGAGGCGTCGAACGGCTTGCAGAGGAAGTCGCTCGCCCCGAGCGCAAGCGCACGACGGCGGGTCTCGATAGACGTGTCCGCCGTCAGCATGAGGATGGGCATCGGGACCGTGGGCGCCGCGTTCGACGACGCAAGGCGGCGCATGATCTCGAACCCGTCCGGCGCCGGCATCTGCAGGTCGAGCATCAACAGATCGGGATCCCACGTCCCGACCAGACCCTCGACGGCGGTCGAGTCGGTGGTGGACTCGATCTCGCGGAATCCCCATGCTCGCAGGATCCGGTCCAGCAGCGCGATGTTGAAGGAGGAATCGTCAACGATCAGCACGCGAGAACTGCGAACGTCGTCGACAGGTAGTGCCGGAGCGGATGGGTGGTGATCGTCGGGCTGGGGGACGACGACACGCAGGGGATGAACGGTCATGGCCCCCGCATCGGTGAGGCTCAACGCTGTAATGCTCGTGGTCCTGCGCGGGTGGACGCATCGCACGGGCGCCCTCCCCGATTCCGACCGTCCTGTCGAGCGCCTACGCGCCAGGTCCGGCGGTGACGCCCTCGCACCACACACGTTCGACCGAGGCAGCGACCAGCTCTCGCCCTTCGCCCCGAAGCAACTCGGCGAGGTGGGCCGCAGGCGCCGCGGTGACGCGGCGAAGACGGTGCCGCTCGCTGATGTCCCATTGCCGGATCGCGGTCAGATGACTGGTCGAGCTTCTCGCAACGCTCGTGGTGCGAAGGTCCGCAACGGTGGGCCGGTCGCTGACCCGCGGCCCAGCCGTCAGTCGCGCGCCTCGGTCAACGAGCTCCTGGAGCTCCACGACGAGCGCTCTCGCCTCCTTCAGCGCGCGGGTCTCGCGGGCGACCGCGTCCGTGATGGCGCGCGGCGTTGCGCCATTCAGCAGCGCCTCGACCTCCCGCAGGCCGCGCAGCGTGCCCTCGTGCACCTCCACGAGCGCCTTCGTCGCCGCCAGGACCACGGCCGCGTGGCGCTGGGTGTGTGGACCGGCCGGGCGCACCTGTGGCCCGTCGCCAGACTGGGAGCCGGTCACGTACTCAGGGTCCACATACGCGGACGTATGGGGTTCGCATACGTACCACTATCCCAGCTTTGCTGCATATATGAAGGGATTTGGGCCCAGAAGTATGCGGTACGCGCCAGCACCACACACGACGAGCGTCGTTGCGTAACCAGAACTGGGGATGGTCGAACGTCCGGTCTCTCAACCCCTCGCTTGCGTGCGTCGACGGCTGGGCTACCGACCAGGTCGAGATGACCTCCGTCGTGACATCGGTCGATCCCCACCGACGAGAGGAGCGCTCGCACGGACCTGTGGGCCGGGTTCCCTGACCCGGCCCACACACCCCGCTCGGGCGGACCCACCGGGGGCAGCGAACCGAAGCGCATCACCACACCCCATCCTCAAAAGGACCCCCCGCAGATGAGACTGTCCATTCGCGCCAAGCTGCTCGGCAGCTCGGCGATCCTGCTCGTGCTGATGACCGCGATCGGCGTGATGAGCGTCAAGAGCCTCGGTGACGTCTCGCACGAAGCCGACCGCGCGTACCGCGTCGCCACCGAGCCACTCGTCGAACTCGCCGAAGCCACCCAGGCCAACAACGAGATTCGCGCGCTCGTCGGCTACCACGTGCTCAGCACGTCTCCGGAAGCCATGCGGGAGTTCGACGCGAGCATCGAGAAGGACAGCAAGATCCTCGACTCCGCCCTGGCGGCCTACGACAAGACGATCGTGACCGACCGCGGCCGGCGTCAGTTCGACGCACTCCAGCGCGAGAGCCGGCTCCTGGAGGACATGCGCGAGCAGGTGCTCGGACTGTCACGCAGCATGCGCACCGCCGAAGCGACCCGCCTCATCAACGAGGAGTACATCCCCGAGGCGAACAAGGTCAACGAGCTGTACACGCAGCTGCTCGGGACCAAGCGTGGCGTTGCCGCGGAGATCGACGAGGACATCCGCTCGACGTACGCCTCGAGCCGCACCCTGACGATCGCCATGCTGATCATCGCCGTCATCCTCGGTGCCACCATCGCCCTCCTGCTCAGCCGCGCGATCTCGCGTGGCATCGGTCAGATGCTTGCCGCGGCGAACGGGATCAGCGAAGGCGACCTCGACCAGCGCGTCGACGTCCAGAGCCGTGACGAGGTCGGCGACATGGGTCAGGCGTTCGGTCGCATGATCGAGTACCTGCGCTCGATGGCCACGAGCGCGAACCGCGTCGCCGACGGCGACCTGACCGTCGACATCGAGCCGCGGTCCGAACGGGACGTGCTCGGCAACGCGCTGCAGCAGATGACGGCCAGCCTCCGCGACACCGTCGGCGAGGTGCAGAAGACCGCGGACACGCTCTCTTCCGCCTCGCAGCAGATGGCATCGAGCTCGGAGGAGAGTGGCCGCGCGATCGCCGAGATCGCCAGCGCCGTCACCCAGGTCGCACACGGCGCCGAGCGTCAGGTCGTCACCATCGAGTCCGCAAAGGCGGCGAGCGACGAGGTCGTCCAGGTCACCGGCATGTCGGCCGAGAACGCGAGCCAGACGGCACAGGCCGCGAGGAACGCCCGCGACGTGGCGCGCGAAGGCGCCGGCGCCGTGGTCGAGGCGACCAGCGCGATGGCCGCCGTCCGCGAGTCGACCGCGCACGTGACGCAGGCCATCCGAGAGCTGGGTTCCAAGAGTGAGCAGATCGGCGGGATCGTCGACACGATCACCGGTATCGCCGTGAAGAAGTCAAAGAGGAAATGAAAAAGTATAGAGAGGAATTAAATTGTGAATATAGTGGGTTGCCTTCACCAAAAGCATACGAAGTAAATAAAATTATAAACAAATAGTATGTTAAA
>SYBY01000265.1 GCA_005788585.1 Actinomycetota bacterium
GTCGACGAGGCACTCGGCCGCGGCGGCGGCGCCGACGCGCTTCTCGATGACCTGGACGACCTCGAGGATCCGCTCGCGGCCACCGGCGTACGCCTCGACGCGATCGCCGGGACGCACCATCGTCGCGGGCTTCGCCGGTCGACCGTTGACCGTCACGTGCCCGCCCTTGCAGGCGTCGGTCGCCGCCGACCGAGGCTTGTACAGCCGTACCGCCCAGAGCCACCGGTCCACCCGTGCGCTGTCCACGCCGGACATGGTGGCAGGCGCGTCAGTGGACGACGATCTTGAGGAACACGATGACCAGGCCGAGCGCGCCGTTGACGGCGGCGGTCATCGCAACGCCAGGCCACGTGCGCTGCTCGGCCCGGCCGAGCCGCACGCCGTAGAGCACGAGCGTCGTGACCCCGACGCCGAGCGCGAGATCGACCGCCAGGTCGTCGCTCACGACCGCGAGCCCACCGAGCAGCAGTGCCAGGCATGGCGGCCCAGCCGCGGCGAGGAGGGGCCACTCCTCCCGCGCGACGCCGCGCAGCTGGGCGCGGGACACGGGGTGGCGGGTTTCGAGGCGGATGCCGAGCTGTCCCGCGTACACGTGGGCGATGTAGAAGATGAACTGCGTGGCCAGGACGCTCCCCGCGATCCGCAGCGGCTGGCCCTGGTATTCGGAGGAGACAGCGACCAGGGACAACGTGAGGATCGTCCCGTAGACGGCCGCCTGCATGTTGCGGCCGATGCGGGTGGCCTCGGGCAACTCGGATTCACGGAACGTTGCCGACATGGGGCGGGCAGCCTACCGCCGCCCGCCCCGGCCCGATCCCCGACGTCACGTCACGCGCAGGCCGACGCGCCGCCGCAGCCGGCCGGGACCGGAGACGAGCGAGGCCCGCTGGAGCTGGTCGGCCCGGAGTTCGAGCATGGGCAGCACGTCCGCCGTCCGCGTGAAGGGATCAGCGACTGTGGCGCCCGTGGCCAGCGAGCGCGCGGCGATGGCCCGGTCCCCCAGCGAGGCGATCACGTACGGCCCAGGCGGCACCGCGGCGGAGTCGAGCGCGGCCAAGCGGGTCACGTCGGACCGGCCGCCAGGGTCATCGGCGCGGGCCACCCGGAGGACGAGCTCGGGGGCCGGGAGGTCTGACACTTCATGATTGTATGACATAGAGTTTCCTCCGGGCGGGTTGGAGTGGTACACTTTGGCCAGTATCGCCCGGCAGCAGAGGTCACACAATGTCGTACACCGACGCATTGAAGGACATCAGCCGGACCGCAGATCGGTCCGTGACGCAGCAGATCATCGATGTGATCAGCGCCGCGATCACGTCCGGGGAGCTTGCGCCGGGCGACCGCCTGCCCGCGACGCGTGAGATCGCCGAGATCGTCGGCGTCAACCACCTCACGGCCGTCCGCGCGTACCGCCGCATGCGCGAGCACGGCCAGGTCACCGCCCGGGTGGGTTCCGGGACGTTCGTCCGTGACCCCCGCACCGTCGACGCGCCGGCCGACGAGCCCGAGTGGCAGCGCTACGTCCTACCCCCCACGAGCCCGAGCGCCTATACGCGCGCCGCCAGCAGCGCGTACGACGCCGCGTCCGACCCCGGGCTCATCCCGCTCGCGGTCGGCTATCCGCCGACCCGCATGCTCCCCGACGCCCTCTGGGCACGCCACACCGCGAACGCCCTGCAGGATCTCGGAGCGGGTGCGCTGCAGTACGGGCCGATCGAGGGCGTCCCCGCGTTCCGCGAGCAGCTGGCCCACCTGCAAGGCGAGGAGCCTGACGACGTCATGGTCGTCAACGGCGCCATGCAGGGTCTGTCGCTCGCGGCACGGGCTCTGATCCGCCCGGGCGAGGCGGTCGCAGTGGAGTCCCCGACGTTCATGGGCACCGTCGAGGTGCTCCGCCAGGCCGGGGCGCGGATGATCCCGATCCCGGTCGACGAGGACGGGATCGACGTCGACGAGCTCGCCCGCATCGCCGTCCGCGAGGATCTCCGTGCCGTGTTCCTCCAGGCGCGGCTGCAGAACCCGACGGGCTACGACCTCAGTCCCGCGCGTGCCGAGCGGCTCGTGGAACTGGCCCGGCGGCACGCGTTCTTCATCATCGACGACGAGGTGTGGGCCGAACTGCGCTTCAGCGGGCCCGACCCCGGGCCGCTTCGCGACCTCGCGCCCGCGCACGTCATCACCGTCGGATCGTTCTCCAAGACGCTCGGCGGCGGGCTGCGCCTCGGCTGGATGCGCGCGAGCGGCGACATGATCGAGCGGCTCGCGCTGACCAAGCACAGCGACGACCTGCACTCCCCCACCCTCACCCAGCACGCCGCGGCCCGGCTCCTCGAGGCAGGCGACTATCCGGAGCATCTCGCGCGGATCCAGACCGAATACCTGCATGGGCGCGACCTGATGCTCGATGCCCTGGACCGGCACCTGCGGCCGGTGGCGCGCTGGACGGAGCCGCGGGGTGGCTCGTCGATCCTCGTGACGCTCGATGCCGACCTCGATGACCGCACCCTGCTCGCCGAAGCAGAGCGGTGCGGGGTGTCGGTCGTCCCCGGAAGCGCGCTGACGTCCGGGCCGCCCGCGTCTACGATGGTGCGCCTGGCGTACGGCTACGTCGAGCCCGACGCGATCGAGACGGGTGTCCGGCGCCTCGCCCAGGCGATCCGGGCGGTGGGCGCCGAACGCCGGGCGCGTCAGGCCTTCCCGCTCAGCTGAGCGTCAGCGGTGCGGTCCGCCGTGGTCGGGGACGGCGAGCCACAGCGCGGCCATCGCGATGAACAGCGGGACGACGATGACGGCGAGGGACAGCAGGTGGGCGCCGGCCAGCATCACGAAGATGAACACCGCCAGCACCAGCGCGATGAGGCCGTAGAAGGCCCCGAGGAAACGCATTTCGGTCCGGTCGTCGTTGTGCATCAAGGGCCTCCGGGAGCGTGGTTCGCGGTCGTACCTCGACCGTACGCCCGGGCAGACCAGCGCACATCGGGACACGCCCGTAGAGGTTCGCGGGGTCGCGCGGGTGTCGTCCGCGGGCGACTACGGAGCGGGCGTCGGGACTCGACCCCGAGCCCTGGTTCCGGCTACCGCGTCGCGGCGCCGACGCGCTCGACGGCGCGCGGCGGGATGACGATCACGGGACGGTCGGCCTCGCGCAGCAGGGAGTGCGCGACCGAGCCGAGCATCGCACCGAGCCGGCCGTAGCCGTGCGTGCCGATCACGATCGCGTCCGCGCTCTGCTCTGCCGCGACGCGGCACAGCGCAGGGCATGGTGGCCCGTCGACCGACATGGTCTCCCACGCGATGTCGCTCAGGCGGGCGGCGATGTCCTCCGGCAGCCCGTCGAGGACCGCCTGGCTGCGTGCCTCCTGATCGGCTGCCAGGACAGCGCGCCAGCGCTCGTCGAGCTGCTTGGGCGCCGGTTCGTGGGCGTGGACGACGACGATGCGACCCCCGTGGCCGAGCGTCGCGGCGTGGGCCAGCGCGGCGTTGGCCGGAGGTGACGCGTCGTAACCGACGACGAAGACGGGATGGCGGTCGGACATGGCCGCAGCATAGGCCCCGCGGCTACTGCTCGACCAACCCGTGATCGAGCGCGTACCGCACGAGCTCGGCCCGGGTCGACCGGCGCAGCTTCTGCTGGATGTGCGCGCGATGGCTCTCGACCGTGCGCACGCTGAGGTACAGCTGACCCGCGATCTCGGCGTTCGTGTGCCCCAGGGCGATGAGGCGCAGCACCTCGACCTCGCGCTCGGTGAGGTCGTCCGGCGGCCCGGTCGGCGTGGGGGGCTCCGCAGCCAGCCGCGCGCCGAGCGACGGGTTGAGGTAGGTGCCGCCCAGCGCCGCCGCGCGTACGGCCTGCGCCAGCTCGCCGTCGGCGGCATCCTTCAGGACGTAGCCCTTCGCGCCGCCGCGCAGCGCCTCCCGCGCGAACGCGGTGTCGTCCTGCATCGTCAGCACGACGACCGCGGTGGACTCGTTGATCTCCGCGACCTTGGGGATCGCCGGAAGGCTCGGGTCTCCCGGCATGTTGAGGTCGAGCACCAGCACGTCCGGCCGGTGGGCACGCACCTGGCGCAGTGCGTCCTCGACGTTCCCGGCCTCGGCGACGACCTCGAAGTCGGGCTCGCTGTCGAGCAGCAGCTTCAGTCCGGCCCGGACGACGGCGTGGTCGTCGGCCAGGACGAGGCGCAGCCGCTCAGCCTGTTCTCCTTCGCTCACGCCGAGCAAGATATCCGGCGCGGTCGGACGCAGCGACCCTTCACGGGTGGTGAAGGTCGGGTCCGCGGCGTAGCCTGAGGCTATGAGCGACCCTGCCCAGCCCCCTCTGAAGGTGCTCGTCGCCGGCGGCGGTGTCGCCGGCATCGAGGCACTGCTGGCCCTCCGCGACCTCGCCGGCGACCGGGTCGACGCGACGCTGTTGACGCCCGAGACCGAGTTCACCGTGCGCCCGTGGACGGTCCAGGAGCCGTTCGCGCGGCCCACGGCACAGCGCTACCCGCTCGAGCGCGTCGCCCGCGACGTGCGCGCCACGCTGCACGCCGGCACGCTCGCGGCGGTCGACCCGGCGCGACAGGTCGTTCGCACCGGCCAGGGCGACGAGCTGGCCTACGAGGCGCTCGTCGTCGCACTCGGCGCCAAGCCCGAGCCCGCCTACCCGCACGCCACGACGTTCCGGGGCGGCCCCGACGCCGAGGCCGTCCACGGACTGCTGCAGGACCTCGAGGGCGGGTACCTGCGCCGGATCGCGTTCGTCGTCCCGCCCGGAGCGGCCTGGCCGCTGCCGCTGTACGAGCTGGCGCTCATGACCGCCGAGCGCGCCCGCTCGCTGTCGCTGCGCGACGTGGAGATCGCGCTCGTCACGCCCGAGGACCGCCCGCTCGGCGTCTTCGGCGTGACCGCGAGCGACGCGGTCGCCGCGCTCCTCGACGAGGCGGGCGTCCAGGTCCACCTCGGCCGCTACGCCGAGATCCCCGACAGCGGGACCGTCCGCTTCACCCCGGCCGACGGGTCGTTCGAGGCCGACCGCGTCGTCGCGCTCCCGACGCTCGTCGGACGCCCCATCGAGGGTCTGCCCGCCGCCGAGCACGGGTTCCTGCCCGTCGACGACACCTGCGCCGTCGTGGGTGTCCGCAACGTGTGGGCCGCGGGCGACGGGACGTCGTTCCCCCTCAAGCAGGGCGGGATCGCCGCGCAGCAGGCCGATGCCGTGGCGCAGGCGATCGCTGTCCACGCCGGCGTGCCCGGCCTCGCGACCGTCCCGTTCAAGCCCACGTTGCGTGGGATGCTGCTCACCGGGTCGGGGACGAAGTGGCTGCGCGCCGCGGTCGCAGGTGGGGCCGGCGAGGCCGCGTCGATCGTCTCCGAGCACGCGCTGTGGTGGCCGCCGAGCAAGATCGCCGGGCGATACCTCGCGCCCTATCTGGCGACGCTGGATGCCGCGCTGGCCTCCGCGGCGCCCGCTGCCGGCGCGGGCGACGTGCCGGTCGACGTGGACCTCGGGCACGCCGCACCGGCGGTGCACGCCGAGGGCGACCCCGCGGGCGGGATCGAGCTCCTCGGCGGCTGACGGCGCGCTCAGCCCGCGGGCGCGAGCTCGCGCGCCCGCTCTCCGATCGAGGCGATGAGCGCATCGAACGCGTCGACGAAGAGCTGCACGCCCTCGTCGACGAGCTCGGCGAGCGCGATGTGATCGAGATCGACACCGGCGGCACGCACGTCGCTGATGATCTGCTGCGCTCCCGCGAAGTCCGCGTCCACCGTCCGCGCGGCCGTTCCGTGGTCCCGTGCGGCGGCGAGTGTGGCGTCAGGCATCGTGTTGACGGTGTCGGGGCCGATGAGCGTGTCG
Source organism: Actinomycetota bacterium (assembly GCA_005788585.1). The sequence continues at coordinate 5,840 of SYBY01000265.1, forward strand.
ACGTACAGCGTGTCGGGATAGTCCGGGTTCTTCACGCCGGTCGACGCCCAGAGCGGGCGCTGGACGTTCGCGCCGCGCTCCGCGAGCGCCTCCCACTGCGGGCCGGAGAAGATCTCCAGGAACGACCGGTACGCGAGCTGCGCGTTGGCGACCGCGGCCTTGCCCTTCAGGTCGGCCCGCCCGACACCGTCGAGCGCCGCGTCGACCTTCGTGTCGACCCGGGAGACGAAGAAGCTGGCGACCGACGCGATCCGATCGATGTCCTGCCCCGCGTCGAGCCGGCGCTGCAGCCCGGAGATGTACGCCTTTGCGATCTCCTCGTACCTCGAGACCGCGAACAGGAGCGTGACGTTCACCGAGATCCCGCGGGCCGTGAGCTCCTCGAAGGCCAGGACGCCCGCAGGCGTGCCGGGCACCTTGATGAGCACGTTCGGTCGGTCGATCTGGCTGTGGATGTCCACGGCGGCCTCGATCGAGCCGGGCGCATCGTCTGCGAGCTCCGGCGGGAGCTCGAAGGACACGTAGCCGTCCTGCGCGTCCGTCGCGTCGTAGACGCCACGCAGCAGATCACACGCCGCGCGAATGTCGGACAGGGCCAGGCGGAAGAAGATCTCGCGCGGGTCCTGCGTGTCGGCCAGCGCCTCGCGATAGTCGTCGTCGTAGCGGTCGCTGCCGCCCATCGCCTTCTGGAAGATCGCGGGATTCGACGTCACCCCGGACACGCCGTCGTCCTCGATGAGCTGCTGGAGCCCGCCCTCACGCAGCAACGCGCGATTGAGGTTGTCGATCCAGACGGCCTGCCCCTGGGCCTCGATGGCCCGCAGTCGGTTGTCGCTCATCGCACGTTCTCCTGGATCGCCGGCGGTCTCCGTGGAGGCTAGAAGATCCACCAGCCGCCAGCGCCCGGCCGAC
>SYBY01000266.1 GCA_005788585.1 Actinomycetota bacterium
CGGGCGGGGCGGCCATGTGCCGCGGAGTCTATGCGAGGCGATCCGCGTCCTGCGGCCAGGATGGCGGGGAAGGCGTATGGTCCGGGCGATGGAGATCCGGGAGGTCATGACCCGTTCGGTCGTCACCGCGCCCGCGGCCGCCCCCGTGCGCGAGGTGGCCGAGCTCATGCGCGAGCGCGGTGTCGGCTCCGTCGTGCTCGTCGGCGAGGACGGCGAGACGGTGGCGGGTCTCGTGACCGACCGCGACCTGACCGTCGGCGTCCTGGCCGACGGCCGCGATCCCGCCGAGCCGGCGAGCGAGCATGCGTCGGCACCGGTCATCGTGGTGGCGCCGTCCGACGACGTGACCGCCGCGGCGAAGCTCATGGTCGAGCACGGCATCCGGCGGGTGCCGGTCCTCGCGCAGGGGATGCTCATCGGGATCGTCACGCTCGACGACCTCGCCGCGCGCACCGGCGACTCGGAGCTGGCCCATCAGCTCACCGCCCAGGTCGCGCGCACCGCGCTCCCCGAGTTCTACTTCCACGACCGCGGCGGCTGAACCGCGCTACGAGCGACGCTCGATCTGCAGCGCCCCGCTCGGACAGCGGCCGACGACCTCGACGACCTCCGCGGCGGGCGCGCCGTCGGGCTGGATCCACGGGCGCGCCTTCGTGTTGAAGACGGTCGGCAGCCCGCGGACGCACTCGGCGGCGTGCTGGCAGAGCTCGGCGTCGAAGCTCACGTCGACGTCGGCTCCCGTGTAGGTCTTGCGGCTCATAATCCGAACGCCTCCCGGTTGGCGGGCGGCACCAGCTCGAGGTACTCCGGGTGCCGCTGGATGTACCCGTTGACGAACGGGCAGAAGGGCAGGACGGCGAGCTCGCGTGCCCGCGCGTCGTCCAGAGCGAAGGCGACGAGCTTCCCGCCCAGGCCCTGCCCCTCGAAGGACGGGTCGATCTCGGTGTGGACGAACGCGAGCAGCCCCGGCCGCGACCGGTACTGCGCGAAGCCGCCGAGCTGCTCCCCGACGTGGATCTCGTAGCGCTGCTCGTCAGGGTTGTCACGCACCACGGGCTCCATGAATCGAGCGTACCGAGCCGCGCAAGGCCGCTCAGGCCAGCGCGCGGGCGGCGTCCGTCACGTCCTCCGCCCGCTCCGCGACGGGCAGCTGGCCGAGCAGCGCGTCGGCGGCCATCGCCACGTGCGCCGGGGCACCCCGCGTCACGACGACGCGGACGGGCACGCCGATCGCGCGCAGCTCCCGCCGCGCAGGCGACCAGCTCGCGCGTCCCGCGTAGTCGGCGAGGAACGCGCGCGCGTCCGCGCGGTCCGTGCCGCCCCAGGCCGCGAGCGCTGCACCAGCGCCCTCGGCGCGCAGCGTCTCCTCCAGCGCCAGCCGCTCTGCGGCGAGCGGCTCGTTGGCTTCCGGGACGAAGGCGAAGACCGGCGGGTCGGTGAGCACGGCGCCCCGGGTCAGCGCCGGGTGCCGGACGAGAAGGTCGAGGGCGATGAGGGCGCCGAAGCCCAGCCCGACGAGCAGCGCCGGCCCGTTCGCGAGGGCCCGCAGCACGGCGGCGGCGTCCTCGCCCTGCTCCTGGATCGTCGTCGCCGTGTAGACGTCGGGCGCGCCGCTGGCCCCGTACCCGCGGCGGTCGTACGAGATGACACGCGTGCCACCAGCGGCGAGGCCGTCACAGAGCGGCGCGACGGCTGCGGCGTTCGCGGCCATGTCGTGGAGCACCAGCAGGGGTGCTCCCTCGCCGGACGACCGGGCCGCAAGGGCGACGCCCGCACCTTCGATCGTGGCCATGACGCGAGGGTACGCGGCGGGACTGGAAGGCGCGACGCCGCGTTGTATACAGTCCCGCCATGCGCGTACGGACCCTGCCTGTCCTCCTCGCTGTCGCCGCGTCGGCCACGGGAATCGCCAACGCCCCGGCCTTCGCCGCCACAGACACGGACCCCCAGTCGATCACCCCCAGTTCCGGCCGGCTGGTGACCGGGCCCCAGGTCGTCGTCACCGTCCGCGCGCCGCGCGCGGTCACGCAGGTGACGGCGACGCTCGACGGCGCCGCGGTCAGCGCACGCTTCCGCAAACGCTCCCCCGGCGTCTGGCGCGCGACCCTCCGCCGTGACGCCCTGCGTCCCGGCGCCAACCGCCTCACCGTCCGCACGCGCACCTCGGGCGGCAGGACCGGCCAGCGCGTCGCGCGCTTCTCCTACGGCACGCGCGCGCGGGCCTTCACCCGCGTCCGGGTGGCACGGGAGATCCGCGGGAGCGTCGCCGTCAGGCTGACCACCAGCGCCGACCCGCGGCTGCGGCTGCGCGCCACGCTGAACGGCCGGGCGATCACCGACGCGTTCCTGCCGCGGGCCGGCGCGCAGCGCACCGCGCGCCTCGGGGCCGATGACGGCCTGCGCCACGGCCGTAACGTCCTGCGCGTGACCGCCGTCCGCCGGGACGGGACCTACGCGATCGTGCGCCGCGTCTTCTCCGTCTCGGACTCCATGCCGCTCGTCGGGGCGGGCCCCCACCGCCGGACGACGCCGCGGGAGACCGTGCGCCTCGCGGGCCGCTACGTCCCTGCGCCCGGAACGGAACGGCGCGACGTGCGCTACCGGTGGCAGGTCATCCGCGCGCCCCGGGGCGCGAAGGCCCGGCCCATCGCGGCGACCGACCGTGCCGCGCGGTTCACCCCCGACAAGGTGGGGACGTACCGCCTGCGCCTGACGGTCCGCACCGCCGCCGGGGCCCGGGCGGCGCAGGCGACCACCGTCGCCGACGAAGTCACGGTCTCCAGCATCGCCGACACGCCGCCGATCGGCACGCCGGTCACCACGCTGACGCCCGACGCGTCCATCGTCATCGGCGGCAGCACGTACGCCTACGACCCCAACGAGGACGCGGTGCAGGCCGTCGTCCTCGACCGCGGCACCCAGGAGGTGCTCTACGAGAACGCGTTCTCCGGGTCGGCGGGCGACGTTGCGACGCTCCAGAACCAGCTCGCGCAGTACGACACCCCGCTCGTCTTCCTCGCGAACCTCGACTTCAACAACGAGTCGATCGTCGACCCCTCGTGGAACAAGCTCATCCAGGGCATCGGCGGCACCGCCATCCCCGACGTCACCAGCGGCAACAGCGGCGGCTGGTCCGTCGTCGGGGTCCCCGGAACCCCCGCGGGATCGGCGTTCCAGAACAACGGCACGGCGAGGAACTCGTCCGATCCCACCCAGGGCGCGATGCAGGGGTACCTCCAGCTCGACGCCAATGACGCGTTCGCCTTCGTCCCCGCCGAGCGGCTGCAGCTCGACCTCGCCGCGCCCGGCGCGCCCGCGGGCCAGAACCAGATGATCGTCGGCTCGGGCACGTACGCATCCGGGCCGCTGGCCGCCGGCGGGACGGCCTGCACCGGCGGGATCCAGATCGCGACGTTCAGCGCCGAGAACCTCATCCCGGCCGGCAACCAGACGTTCGCGACCAACGGCTGCGGCGCCGCCGCGGACGCCGCGAACCTCCAGGCGGCCACCTCGTACGTCCAGAGCCTCGGCGCCGGGTCGAGCGCGGGCACGCTCCTCGTCCTCGTGCAGACCATCGGCGTCCCGCGCGATCCGGCCACGTCCGCGTCGCTGTGGTCGTCCTTCGCGACGGCCATCGGCGGCCTGGGCGGCACGATCGCCGCGGTCGGCGACGGCAGCGGGAGCTACTCGCTCGTCGCGGGGCTCGGGATCTCCGGCTTCCCCCTGGCTGAGGGCAGCTCGGCGCTCACGGGCCAGCCGGCGCGCGTCACGGGGATCCTGCAGCGTGCACGCAACGGCAACTTCATGCCACAGGTCTCATCGCAGACCGGCAACTTCGCGTACGGCCTCGCGACGCTCGCCTACCAGGCGGCCCAGCCCGCCAACCCGACCACGGGCCAGCAGGCGGCGCTCGCGTACATCGCCGAGACCGTGCTGAACCTCAACACCCCCGCACAGGGGGAGTCGTGCTACGTCCCCACGACGCCTGACGTCCGCTCGCAGTACTGCAACTCGAAGTACTACGACTCGTGGAGCGGGTTCGCGAGCCAGCTGCGCGGCCTGGCTTACCCGTCGGGGCAGAGCTTCTCGTCGAGCGACTGGAGCACCGTCATCAACCAGCTCGCGCCGAAGGAGGGGTACGGCGAGTTCGCCGCCGTGCAGTCGCTGTGGAGCACGATCGCGACGGCGCAGGGCACGAACACGCAGGACTCCGTCGACGCGGTGGCGATCGCCCAACAGGAGGCCGCGACCATCGTCGGCAAGCTCACGGGCGCGTCGAGCACCGTGGGCAGCTGGCTCACGTTCCTCGGCGATCTCAGCGACGCGGCCGACCGGCTCGCCGAAGTGGTCTCCGAGGACCTCGGCGGCCCGCTTGGGTTCCTGGCGGCAGGGCTGCTGGTCAGCGGGGACACCGCGAACCTGCCCAACGGGGCGCCCAACCTCGGCGCCTTCAACGTCACCGCCGCCGACTTCGCCGCGGACCTGGCCGAGAGCTACGGGATGGCCACGAGCGAGCTCACCCACCTGGGCGACCTCATCGTGAGCGACCCGGGCAAGCTGCAGGCCTTCGACCAGGGCTCGCAGTACTCGCTGAACGACACCCCCGCGCTCAACACGGGGCTCACCCTCGCCGCCGCCCAGTTCGGCTGGAAGAGCCTGTACCCCGCCGCCTTCCAGATCGCCCAGCTGCCGCAGGGCACGGGGATCAACACGGGCGTGACGGACGCGCGGAACTACCAGTGCTCCTACCAGAGCGGTTTCGGCGCGGGCAGCTACTTCCCGTTCCCGAATGCGGAGACGAGCTCGCAGCTGCTCAACCCGGTGCTGTGGGTCGTCGTCAGGAAGGGCGACAGCCTCCCGGACGGCACAAACCGCAACTCGCCGGACAGCCCGCCGAAGTCGCTGTCCGACCCGCTGTTCCAGCCGTACGCGAGCGGCGCCAGCGGGATCACCCAGTACGGGCTCGTCAAGGACTGGTTCTACCGCGAGGCGTTCAACCTCGGAACCGCCCCGGTCGTGAACTGCTGACAAGCCGAGGTCGCCCGCTCGCTACGCTTGACCCATGGAAGGCTTCGGAGGACTTTTCGGCGACCCGGACGAGCTCCAGCGCCGCATGGCCGAGCTCGCCGAGCAGATGCAGGGACAGCAGAAGCTGGCCTGGGCGGACAACGCGATCAAGCTCGCGGTCGACATGACCGTCGCGGCGATCAACCGTGTGAACCTGCAGGGAGACGCTGAGGCGCAGGCCCAGCAGATCCGCGCGGTCATGGCGACGGTCTTCCCGGAGGCCGTCACCCTCGTGCGCGAGGCGCGCGAGGGCCTGCAGTAGCGCGAGCGCGCCCGAACCAGACATTGTGTCATCCCCAGATGTGGGGATGCTTGGCGCGTAGCCGCTCGCATGGATCACCGGAAGTGGCGATGACCGCGGGATGTGAGACGTCGTGTCATCCCCCCGGTCGTCCTCTGCACCGTCGCGGGAACCGACGTCGCAAGCTGCTCGCACTGTCTGCCGGTCCCGCTGGTCCCACCGGGTCTCCCGGTGCCACCGGCGCCCCCGGCGCGACGGGACGGCAGCGACCGCTCGGCGGTCCAGAAGACACCGGTGCCGCGGGGCCCACGGGCCCGCAAGGGATCACGGGACTGCTGGGTCTCGCGGCCACCGGAGACCCACGCAGGGCCCGGCTCTTCGTCGGCTGGACGTGAGTAGCGTGGGTGGGATGGTCCCGCCCGGGTACGGCACCGATCTCGCGCACATCCATGACGCCGGCTTCGGTGACTTCGCCCGTGACGCGGCGCCCGGCCTGATCCGGCGCCTGCACGCCGCGGGCATCCGCGACGGCGTGGTCCTCGACCTCGGCTGCGGCAGCGGCATCTGGGCGGCGGCGCTCCTCGACGCCGGGTACGACGTGGTGGGCATCGATCTCTCCGAGGACCTGCTCGCGCTCGCCCGCGAGCGCGCGCCCGGCGCGGACTTCCGCTGCGCATCGATCTACGACGCCGAGCTGCCCGCGTGCGTCGCGGTCACCGCGCTCGGGGAGATCCTGAGCTATCGGTTCGACGACCGGGCGGGCCGTGCCACCGCGCGCGGGCTGCTGCGGCGCGTGCGGGACGTCGTCCGTCCTGGTGGGCTCTTCCTGTTCGACGTCGTCGCGCCCGGGCGAGAGCCCGAGGACGGCCGCCGCACGTTCGCCGAGGGCGACGACTGGGTGCTGACACTCGAGGCGTCCCAGACGCCTGACGGCGAGCTGCGGCGCCGCATCACGACGTTCCGCCGCGACGGCGAGCACTGGCACCGCACCGACGAGGAGCACGTCCTGTGGACGTGGGCCCCCGCGGACGTCCTCGCCGACCTCGCCGACCTCGGCTTCATGGAGGTCCGCGCGCTGCGCGGGTACGGCGCGGGCCACCGCTTCCCTCGCGGCTGGGCCGGCTTCAGTGCGCGCCGTCCGGTGTAGGCCCGCCGCCCGCCGACGCCGCGGCGCGATCGGCCTTGCCCTGCTCGCGGACCTCACGGAACGAGCGGAACCGGAAGATGAAGACGAGCGCGAGAAAGCCGACGAACAGCGCGGTCGCCCCGATCGCGATCTGCTGACCGACCGAGTACGCGGCGATCGTCGCCGAGCTCGCCGTCCCCGCGAAGACCTTGACGAGCAGCGCCTGCTGGACGCCCGCGCCGCCCGGGGTGAACGGGACCGACGCGGCGACCGCGTTGACGCCGAGCACGAGCAGGACGTTCTGCACCGACCCGCCGACGTTGAACGCCTCGAGCAGGAACCAGAACGCCGTGAAGCGGAAGCACCAGGCCACGAACTGCACGGCGAAGACCTCGCGCAGGAACCGCCGCCGGTCGCGCAGGATCGTCAGCCCCTGCCGCACGCGTGACCAGAACCGCCGCGCGCGGTCGCTGAGCAGCGCGAACGCCACGAGCGCGCCCACGACGATCGCCGTCAGCAGGAACAGCGTGAAGCGCGGGTTCCCGGCGAAGAACGACAGGTCGAACGCGTCGAGGTCGGCGAAGTCCGGCGGCTTGGGGAACACGCCCTGCGTGAACGCGAACATGAGGATGAGCGACCCCATCGTGAGGTCGAACACCATCTCGGGGACGAACGAGGC
>SYBY01000267.1 GCA_005788585.1 Actinomycetota bacterium
CATCGGCGAGCTGGCGTCATTCGGACTCGAACTCGTCGAGGAGCCCGTGCACGGGATCGAAGAGCTGCGCGCCGTCCGCGAGCACGTCGCCGTGCGGATCGCGATGGACGAGACCACCAGCGTGCCGGGCGCGATCGCGTCTCAGGCGGCGGATGCGGTCTGCCTGAAGCTGACGCGCTGCGGCGGCATCTCGGGCCTGCTGGCCGCGGCGTCACTGGTGCGCGCCCACGGCGCCGTGGCGTACATCGCGTCGACGTTCGACGGTCCGGTCGGGATCGCGGGGGCGCTGCACGCGGCTGCCGCGCTGGGCGGCCTCCCCGCGTGCGGCCTCGGGACGCTGGCGCTGTTCGACACGCCGGCGGACGGCCTGGCGGTCCACGACGGCGCGGTGGCGCTCCCGGACGCGCCGGGGCTGCTCTGATCCGCAACTTGGCGCGTATGCGCTACTACTTTGTGGCATTTTGCGAGGTTCGCTTTTGGATCCCGCACGCGTTTCACCACTCTCTGGCGGCTTGGACATGCGCCTTGCGACCCGCGTCGCCGCCTGGGTCGCCCTTGCGGGCGCGTTCCTGCTGCTCGCGCTCGCGCCGCTGACGCCGCCGACCCGCCTGCTCGACGGCGCGACGGGCTGGGTCGTCCTCGGCCTGATCGCCGCGCTGTGGGCCGGCGCGTCCTGGCGCATCTGGCAGCGGCCGGAGGCCACCGATCGCGAGATCCTCGGCGCGATGGTCGGCGGCGGCGTGACGATCACCATCGTCGGGCTCCTCTCGGGCCCGTACGCAGGCGCACTCGAGCTCGCCACCGCCATCGGCGTCCTGACCGCGATCGTCCTGCCGGCGCGCGTCGCCGTCTACCCCATGGCCCTCGCGGTCACCGCCGTCGTCCTGCCGCTGGTGCACGACACGTCGGGTGCGGCCATCGCGGTCGCCGTCGGGCGGACCATGCTGCTTGCGGGGCTCGGGTTCGCGGCCATGACGTGGACCACCCGCGTCGTGCAACTCCGCGCCGAGCTCGCTGATCAGCGCGCACAGGCCGACCGCCTCGCGCGTGTCGACGTCCTCACCGGCCTCGGGAACCGCCGCGCGCTCGACGAAGCAGTCGGCGTGGAGCGCGAGGTCACCCGGCGGACCCGGCGGCCGCTGTCCGTCCTCGTCCTGGACCTCGACGACTTCAAGCGCATCAACGACAGCGCCGGCCACCACGCGGGTGACCGTCTGCTCCAGGAGGTCGCGTCGGTGCTGCGCGCGCAGCTGCGGCGGCCGGACGCGTGCTTCCGCTGGGGCGGCGACGAATTCGTGGCGCTCATGCCCGACACCGGGATCGTGCACGCCGAGGGTGCGGCGGTCCGAGTCGTCGACGCGCTGTATGAGCACTGCCGCCGCCCCGACGGGGAGCCGCTGGCGATCACGGTGGGCTGCGCGGAGCTTCGCGCGGGCGAATCGGGAGAGGACATGCTCGCCCGCGCGGACGCTGCACTGTTCGAGGCGAAGGGCAGCCGGCGCCGCGTCGCACTCGCCGACCCTCTGGGGTGACGGCGCGCGCCGCCGCGCGAGCCCGCACACTGTGCGCGTGCTCCGCCGCGTGCTCGTGCCCCTGGTCGTCCTCGTCGCACTCGCGGCGATGCCCGGTGCAGCACAGGCCGTGACCTGCCCGCGCGACAGCCGCTGCCTGACGCTCCGCGTCCCGCTCGACCGGTCGGGTGCCGTTCCCGGCACCGTCGCGGTGCGCGCCGCGGCCGTCACGGGGCGCGACCGCAAGGCCGCCCCCCTGGTCCTGCTCACAGGTGGCCCCGGACAGGCAGGCGTGTCCTTCACGCGCGACTGGGGGCTGCTCCTCGGGCTGACCGGCGTGCGGCGCACGTTCGTCACCGTCGACGTGCGCGGGTCCGGCGACTCGGGGTTGCTCCGGTGCCCGGCCTTCGAACGCGCGATCGCCCGCTCGCCCCTGGCCAGCGCAGGGGCATGCGGCGCGGATCTCGGTGACCGCCGGTCGTTCTACCGCTCATCGGACGCCGCCGACGACCTCGAGGCGCTGCGGGTGCGCCTGCGGGTGCCGAAGCTCGCGATCATGGCCGTGTCCTACGGCACCCGGATCGCCGTCGACTATGCCCGCAGGTACCCGACCCGGACCGACCGGGTCATCCTCGACTCCGCGGTCGATGATGCGGCTGACGCCTTCATCGGCGAGACGTTCGCCGCCGTGCCGCGGGTCATCCGGGCGCTGTGCCGGTGGAGCTGTCCCGGCGGGGGGCCGAGTCCGGTCGGCGACCTCGCGCGCCTGGCCGGGGAGCTGCGCTCGTCCCCGGTCACCGTGAAGACCCGCGCGGGCCGCGTCCGCCTGGACGAGGACACGCTCGTCAGCACGCTCATCGCCACCGATCTGCTGCCCGACGAGCTCATGCGCCCGTTCCCCTCTGCCGTGCGCGCGGCACTCGACGGCCGGCCCGGGGCGATGGCGGAGCTGGCGCTCATCGCGGCGCAGCTGAACACCATCGGCGCGGTCCGCGAGTTCAGCCCGGCGCTGTACGCCGCCACGCTGTGTGAGGAGGCGCCGCTGGCGTGGGACCGCATGGCCGCGCCAGCCGAACGTCGCCGCCAGGCCCTCGCCGCGCTGGCCGCCAGACCGGCCGCTGCGTTCGCGCCGTTCAGCCCGGACGCCGCGGCCGACGCGGGGCTGCTCCCGCTGTGTGCGGACTGGCCGGCGCCGGCCCGGACCCTGGCTCCCGAGCCGGCCGCCGCGACACCGGTCCCGGTGCTCGTCCTCGCGGGCGAGCTGGACCTGCGCACGCCACTGGAGGCTGCACGCCGGCTGGCGGCGTCCCTGGGGAACGCGACGGTCGTCACCGCCCCGAAGGTGGGCCACTCGGCGTTCGGGGCGTCGCTGAACGGGTGTGCGACCCGGTCGGTGGCGGCGTTCCTGCGCGGCCGGCTGCCGGCCTGCGCGCGCTAGCCGGATTCGCGCCGACGTTGTGCCCGCCCACCGGGCAAAACGTCGGCATCGATGACGCCGGCCACCTCGTCGGGTGCTTCCAGCGGCAACGCGTGGCCAACGCCGGCGATCACCGTCAGCCGCGCTGACGGGATCGCGGCGGCAAGCCGCTCGCCCAGGCCGGTGAACTTCAGGTCCTGCGCGCCGACCACGACGTCGACCGGCATCGTGAGGTCGGTCAGGCGATCCCAGAGCGGGGTCATCGCCCCGGTCCCGACGCCCCGCAGCGACGTGGCGAGCCCGCGCGGATCGTTGCGCAGCCGGTCGGCGTGGGCGCGCGCCCGGACCTCGGGCGTCTGTCCAGCGAACAGCGGCTGGGCGCCCCACGCCTCGGCGACCTCGTCGATGGACTGCTGCTCGATCCGATCCGCAAGCGCCGTGTCGGCCGCCAGGCGCGCGGCGCGCTCCGCCTCGTCGGCGATGCCGGCCGTCGTCGCGACGAGCACCAGGCGCGACACGCGGGCGGGGGCCGCGAGCGCGACGTGCAGCGCGATGCGCCCGCCCATCGAGTAGCCGGCCAGCGCGAAACGGTCGCCTCCCGCCGCCAGGACATCCTGTGTCAGCGCGTCGAAGGTGATCGGCCTGGCGGGCCCGGCATCGCCGTGGCCGCGCAGGTCCGGCGCGAGCGCCGTATACCGTTGCGAGCCCAGCGCCTCGACCACGCCGTCCCACGACCGCCCGGTCTGGGTGAACCCGTGCAGGAGGACGAGGCGCTCGGACACCCGCCCATCATG
>SYBY01000033.1 GCA_005788585.1 Actinomycetota bacterium
GATGGTCGGCCCAGCGCCCGACCGCCTCTTCGCGCTGACGACCGCGTACGTCACGCTCGAAACCGGCCACCAGATCACCACGAGCGGCAAGGCCGCGATCGTCTTCCAGCCGATCGACAACGCGGACTTCGACCAGATCGCACAGGAGATGGAGGCGCTGGTCCGCGGGACGGGCGAGGAGACCGGCACGTCGCTGACGACCACCGAGGACTCGTTCGACTACCGCTGGATGGTCTTCGCCGACCCTGACGTCGAGGACCTCGTCGTCGGCATCAACGCCGTCAACGACGCGCTGCAGATCGGCGGCTACGGCGACCGCGTGCTGTGCGCCGTCTTCGGGTTCCGCGACGGGCGCGACCGCCCGCTCTATCTCATCTACAACGTCAAGCGCGGCGCCTGGTACCCGTTCGTCCCGGCGGGCAAGAACCAGCGCGACTCCCAGCGCGAGATGCAGATCAAGGCGATCCTCGGCACCGAGCTGCCGGTCGAACCCGAGCTGGAACGCTGGTTCCCGCTCTGGGGCATCCCGATCTGACCTCACATTCCGGCGCGCCCGCGCGTTGTTCCTGTGTCGACCCCGTGACACGCCCATAACGCCCTCGTGAGGGCGCGGGTTGGGCGGGGGACCACCGACGCTCAAAGGAGCACGCCATGCATCCCGCCCCCACCTCCATCGTCCTGCGCCCGGCCCGTCCGCAGGACGCGCCCGCGCTGCATCGACTCGCGGCCCTCGACAGCCAGGCCCCTCCCCGGGAGGGCGCGCATCTGCTCGCGCTCGCGGGCGAGACGCCGATCGCCGCGGTGGCGCTCGACGGGACCTGGCACGCCGCCGACCCGTTCCAGCGATCAGCCGCCGCGCTCGAACTGCTGCGGGCGCGACGTGACCAGCTGTGTGGCCCGGCCACCCGTCGGCCGTCTCGCGGGCTGGTCAAGCGGGTCCGCGCGGGTGCCGTCGCTGGTTGAATGACGCCACGCCCCAACCTGGAGGAGGGACCGTGGCGACATCCCCTGCCGTCGTACTGTCGGAGATCCAGCAGGACACGCTGACCCGGCTGTGCGACACGTTCGTGCCGGCCGTCGCACGCGCCGACGACCCGACGGGCTTCTGGGGGCGCGCGGCCTCCGACCTCGGCATCCCCGGCCTGGTCGCCGAACAGCTCGCCGCGTCGGGCGACGAGGTCGCGCTCGAAGGCGTGCGGGCCCTGCTCGACGGTCTGCACGCCCAGGGCTTCGACGACCTCGACACCGCGGGGCGTGAGGCGATGCTCCTGGCGATGGCCGACGCGGACGTGGCTGCGCGGGGCGGGCTCGGGTCCCTGCGTGGGCTCACGACGATGCTCTTCTACGGCCTGCCGATCCCCGCGCCTGACGGCAGCATCGGCAATCCGAACTGGAAGGCGATCGGCTACCCCGGCCCCCGCCAGGCGCCGCCCTCACCCGAGGAGGCGCCGAAGACGATCGGGGTGCTGCGTCCGGGCGACGCCGACCTGACGCTGACCGCCGACGTCGTCGTGGTCGGCTCAGGCGCCGGCGGGGGCGTGCTCGCCGGCCGACTCGCGCAGGCGGGCAAGGACGTCGTCGTGCTGGAGGCCGGCGGGTACTTCAACGAGAGCGACTTCAACGGTCTCGAGCTATGGGCGTACGAGCACCTCTACCGCGGCGGCGGGATCACCCAGACCGCCGAGGGCACGGTCGCGCTCATGGCCGGCGCGTGCCTGGGCGGCGGCACGACGATCAACTGGACGAACTGCCTGCGCACCCGCCCCGCGGTGCGCGAGCAGTGGGAGACCGAGTTCGGCCTCGAGGGCCTGGCGGGCAGCGACTACGACCGCCATCTCGATGCGGTCTGGGACCGCGCCGGCGTCAACGACCAGTGCTCGGACTTCAACGGCCCGACCCAGCGGCTGCGCGACGCGTGCGAGAAGGCGCAGATCGCGTTCACGACGATCACGCGCAACACGGACCCTTCCCGCTACGACGCGGACGCCGCGGGCCTGCTCGGCTTCGGCGACGCGACCGGTTCGAAGCAGGGGACGCTGAAGACCTGGCTGCAGGACGCCTCCGACGCGGGCGCACGCTTTGTCGTCGGCTGCCGGGCCGAGACCGTGATCACGGAGGGCGGGCGCGCTGCAGGCGTGCGAGCGACCGCGACCAGCGAGGACGGCCACCAGACGCGGGTCGACGTCCGTGCTCCGCAGGTCATCTGTGCAGCGGGCGCGCTGGAGACGCCCGCGCTGCTGCTGCGCTCGGGCATCGGCGGCCCGGCCGTCGGCGACTACCTGCGCCTCCACCCCGCGACCGGCGTGTCGGGGCTCTACGGCGAACCGCAGCGCGCCTGGTGGGGCGCACCGCAGACCGCGCTCTCCGATCAGTACGCGGATCTGGAGGACGGCTATGGCTTCCTCGTCGAGACGTCGCTGCAGGCCCCGGCCATCGGGTCGACCGCGACGCCCTGGTCCTCCGGCGAGGGCCACAAGGAGCTCATGTCCCGCGGCGCGGAGAACGCGGCGTTCGTCATGCTCATCCGCGACCGCGGGCACGGGCGGGTCACCATCGACCACGCCGGCAACGCGGTCCACAGCTACGCGCTGACCGACCCGCTCGACGACCGCCACTTCCGGCGCGGGATCGCCGAACTCGTCCGCCTGCACGAGTTGGCGGGCGCGGAGGAGATCCTCACCTACCACCGCCACGAGACCCGCTGGCGCCGCGACGGCGACGAATCGATCGACGCGTTCGCGGCCCGCGCGAGCGCCGGGTCACTGGGGCCCTTCGACCACGGGACGTTCGCGCTGCACCAGATGGGCTCGGCGCGGATGGGGACCGACCCCGCGACCAGCGTCGCGGGCCCGTGGGGCGAGCTGCACGACACGCCCGGGGTGTGGATCGGTGACGCGTCGGCGTTCCCGACGGCGTCGGGGACCAACCCGATGATCACCGTGCTGGCCCTCGCGCACCGCACCGCCGAAGCGGTGCGGGCCGCGATGTGAGGTGCGTCAGTCCGGGATCAGGCCGTCGCCGGTGAACTCGCCGGCTCCGGAAATTCACCCGAGCCGTCAATCAATCCGGGATGAGCCCATCGCCGGTGAATTCTCCGGCAGCTTCAGCGAACGTCGTGTCGCTCGGCGGGATGAGGACGTCGCTGCCCTGGAGATCGTCGTCGGCGAGCTCCGTGCCCTCCGTGCGGATGAGCTTCAGCAGCTCCTCGAAGTGCTCGTGAAAGCCGTCCTCGTCGCCGGCTTCCACCGCGGCGACGCAGGCGTTGTCGTACTCGTTGACCTTCGCGAGGGCCGTGTCGTCCAGCTTCCACTGGCCCTCGGTCATGATGCGGACGATCACGCCTTGCCCTCCTCGCCGGACTCGAGCTGGGCGGCGTCGTCGCCGCCGCCGCCGGCACCGAGCTCGGCGCGCATCTTCGACAGCTCGTCGTCGACCTGGCTGGCCGACGTGAGCTCGTGCAGCTGGCGGTCGATGTCGTCCTGGCCGCTGCCGAGCTGCGTGAGGTCCTCGAACGTGCCCGCGGCCTCCAGCTCCTCGACAGCCGACGCGCGCGCCTTCATGTCCTCGGTCTTGTCGACCGCACGCTGCATCGCCAGGCCGACGTCAGCCATCTGCTCGCCGACGCCGGTCGCTGCCTCGCTGATGCGCACCTGCGCCTCGGCGGCGGAGTACTGCGCCTTGATGACTTCCTTCTTGCTGCGGAACGCCTCGATCTTCGTGCGCAGCTTCTTCTCAGAGTCGGTCAGCTTCTCCTGCTGGTTCGCCAGCTCGGCGACCTGCTGGTCGAGTGACTGCAGCTCGGTCTGCGCGAGCTGCTTGCGCTCGAGGGCGGCGCGCGCCAGCTCCTCGTTGCCGGCGCTGAGCGCCTGGCGCGCCTGCGTGTCGAGCTTGACGACGGACTGCTGAAGCTTCTCCTGCTGCATCTGCAGGCGCTTCTTCGCGGTCACGACATCGGCGATGCCCTTCTTCACCTGCTGGAGCGACTCGAGCTGCTTCTGGTAGCTGTAGTCCAGCGTCTCGGCGGGATCCTCTGCCTTGTCCAGCAGCTTGGAGATCTTCGCCTTGATGACGGTGGACATGCGCCCGGACATGCCGGCCATGCACCCTCCCGGGAACGTCGTGGTGGACTCGGTCCCGGAGTCTAGTGACGTGGTGGGGCGGCCTCTCCGGGCCGCCCTCGCCCGGATCTACAGACCTTCGGGGTGACGGGCCTTGAAGCCCTTGGTGCTGCGCAGCGCGGGCCGCCAGCGCGGGCCCTTGCGACCGCTGGGGTCGCCGGCGGCGCTCGTGTCGAGACGCAGGCCCGCGATGACGACGAACGCGTGGCCGGGGTTGGTGTAGACGGTGATCCACTCGCCCTTACCCGACTCGCCCCACGCCATGAAGGAGGAGGAGTCCAGCGGGCTGTCGAGCAGGTCGCCGCCGTGCAGCGCGTAGGAGATCGTGCCGGAGCAGTCGTAGCCGCGCGACTTGAAGGACCGGTGGCCGCCGCCGTAGATGTACGGCTTGCCGACGATCTCGTTCGCGGCC
>SYBY01000268.1 GCA_005788585.1 Actinomycetota bacterium
ATCGAGTCCACCGCACACCGTCTCGACCACGAGACCCTTCGCGCGGTCGTACTCCGCCTCCCCGGCGGGCAGGAGATCGAAGATCCAGCCGGTGAGTACCTGTTCGATCGCCCCGTAAAACGCCATGGCCGCAAACTTCGGGGTGACGGTGTCCTTGAACTCCCCGTCGGCCTGCGCCCGCGCGACGATCTGGGCGATGAGATCGTACGCCTCACCGATCTTCTCGAGGTGCGTGCGGCCGAACGAGTTCGCCGCGCGCGTGACCTCGACGATGATGACCTTCATGACGTCGGGGTCGTGGCGGTAGGACTCGACGATGAACCCGGCGACCGCCTCGAGCTTGGCGCGCGCGGGGGCGTCACCGGCGTCGATCTCCCGGATGACTTCGAGCATGACGTTCCAGCGCTCGAGGAAGATCCGGTCGAGGATCTCCTCCTTCGACCCGAAGTAGTGGTAGACGAGGCCGTAGGCCACACCCGCCTCGTCGGCGATGTCCGCCACACGGCACGTGTGGAAGCCCTGGCGGGCGAAGACGCGGACCGCCGCGTCGAGGATCTGGCGCTGCCGGTCCGCGCCGGCCATCCGCTGGGCCATCAGCCTGCCACCTCCGCGGTGTCGCCCCAGCGGTACGCCGCAGGCCGCCGGTTCGCGAGCGCCGGGAGCTTCTCGCGCACCCGGTCCTGCGCGGCGAGGTCGAGGTCGGCGACGACGTGCCCCTCGTGGTCGGGGACGGTGCCGAGGACGACGCCCCAGGGGTCGACGATCATCGAGCGGCCGCCGGAGCGGTACGTGGGCGGGTGCTCGCCGATCTGGTTGGCCGCGACCACGAAGCACTGGTTCTCGATCGCGCGGGCGCGCAGCAGGATCTCCCAGTGGTCGCGCGTGGTCGCCAGCGTGAACGCGGCCGGCACGACGAGGACCCGGGCGCCGCGCAGCGCGAGCAGGCGGTAGAGCTCGGGGAAGCGCAGGTCGTAACAGATGCTCATCCCGACGCCGACACCCTCGGCGGTCTGGGAGACGACGACCTCGTCCCCCGGGGCCTCGAGGTCGGACTCGCGGTAGGCGACGCCGTCGACCTCGACGTCGAACAGGTGGATCTTGCGGTAGATCGCCTGGATCTCGCCGTCGGGACCGGCGTGGATCGACGTGTTGCGTGTGCGGTCGTCGCCGGATACGCGCTCGCCGAAGGAGCCCGCGACGAGGTCGATCCCCAGCTCGCGGGCGGTGCTGCACGCCCAGCTGGCGGCCTGCCCGTCGAGGGGCTGCGCTGCCGCGCGCATCGCGTCGTCGTCGCCGAGCGCCACCCACTTCTCGGGCAGCACGACCAGCGACGCGCCGTCGGCCGCGGCGGCGCGGACGAGGCGGTCGGCCCGCTCGAGGTTGCGGGCGACATCGGCAGTGGCATTGAGCTGGACGGCGGCGGCGCGCATAGGGATTGACTGGCGAGTCAACTCAGCGTGATGATGCTACCCACATGGAGCTCCATTACCGCGGCGACGGATCGCACCGGCCACCAGGCCTGCCCCTTCCCCCCGACGGCATGCCGCTCTGGCGCGCCGGCAGGCCCCTGAAGCGGTGGCGCTACATCGCCGCGTTCTCGGAGGAGGCGATGCTCTGCGTCGGCTCGGCGCGCGTCGGCCCGGCGGCCACGGCGTGGTGGGCCGTGTGGGACCGGCGCGACCAGCGCCTGCACGGCCGCACGTGGCGGCGGCGCGGCGGGGTGCGCTTCGAGGACAGCGGGGTGACGGTCCGCGACGGCGAGACGGTCCTCGACCTGCGCGTCGACGAGGGCGCCGGGGTCGAGACGGTCTGCCCGGTCGACGGCACCGAGGCCTACACGTGGACGCGCAAGCAGGCCGCGCGCCCGGTCCGAGGGCGCATCGCGCTGCCGGGGAAGCCCGTGCTCGGCCTGCGCGGCCTCGCCGTGCTCGACGACAGCGCGGGCTACCACCCGCGGCACACGGCGTGGTGGTGGTCGGCCGGTGTCGGCAGCACGCCCGAGGGCCGCACCGTCGGCTGGAACCTCGTCAGCGGCATCAACGACCCGCCGCAGGCCAGCGAGCGCTCCGTATGGGTCGACGGGATCGCCACCGAGCCCGGGCCGGTGCGGTTCGACGGCCTGCGCGGCATCGACGGCCACGACGGCGAGCGCCTGGACTTCAGCGCCGAGGCGACCCGGGAGCGCCGCGACAACCTCCTGCTGGTGCGCAGCGACTACGAGCAGCCGTTCGGCACGTTTACAGGAGTCCTGCCCGGCGGCGTCGAACTGGCCGCAGGCATGGGCGTGATGGAACGACACGACGCACACTGGTGAGCGTCCGGCGCATCGCCCTGGTCGCCGCGAGCGGCGGCCTGCTCTTCGGCTACGACACCGGGATCATCGCCGGCGCCCTGCTGTTCGCCCGCGAGGATCTGTCGATGGGGTCGTTCGAACAGGGTCTCGTCGTCGCCATGGTGCCGCTCGGCGCCGCGTTCGGGGCGATCTTCGCGGGCCGGTTCTCCGACCGGTACGGACGCCGTGCCGTGGTCGGGGCGGCGGCGGTCGCGTTCCTGCTCGGCTCGCTGGCGTGCGCGGCGGCGCCGGACGTCGCGGTCCTCGCGGCAGCGCGCTTCCTGCTCGGCATCGCGGTCGGCTTCGCGTCGGCCAGCTGCCCGGTCTACATCTCCGAGGTCGCGCCGCCCGCCCATCGCGGGCGCCTCGTCTCCCTCTTCCAGCTCGCGGTCGTCGTGGGCATCCTCGTCGCCTACCTCGTGGCGCTGGCGCTGGAGCCCTCCGAGGACTGGCGGCTCATGCTGGGCCTCGGCGCGGTCCCGGCGCTGCTGCTCGGCATCGGGATGGCCCAGGTGCCGCCCAGCCCCCGGTGGCTCGCGATGGTGGGCCGCGACGACGAGGCCCGGAAGGTCATGGCGTCGCTGGAGATGCGCGATGAGGAGATCGACACCGAGCTGGACGCCATCCACGCCGGCCTGAAGGCCGAACAGGCGACGTGGCGCGACCTCATCCGCCAGCCCGTCCGCGCGGCGCTCATCGTGGGCGTGGGCCTGGCGATCCTCCAGCAGGTCACCGGCATCAACACCGTCATCTACTTCGCGCCGACGATCGTGGAGTTCGCGGGCGTGACGTCGAGCTCCGCCGCGATCCTGTCGACCGTCGGCATCGGCCTGGTCAACCTCGCCGCGACGATCGTCGCCGTGCGCATCGTCGACCGGGCCGGGCGGCGCCCGATGCTCATCGCCGGCATCTCCGGCATGGTCGCCGCCCTGCTCGTGCTGGCGCTGGCGTTCGGGCTGGACCCGGACGGCAAGGACAGCATCACCGCGCCGGTCACCGTCGTGGCGCTCATGGCGTACGTCGCGGCGTTCGCCCTGAGCCTCGGCCCGATCTTCTGGCTGCTGAACGCCGAGCTGTACCCGCTGCGCGAGCGCGGCGCGGCGGCCGGCGCGGGGACGACCGCCAACTGGGCGTCGAACTTCGTCGTCTCGCTGACCTTCCTGCCGCTGATCTCCGCGCTCGGCGTGGCGGGCGCGTTCGGCTTCTACGCAGGTGTCGGCGTGCTCGCCGTCATCTTCTGCATCACGCTCGTCCCCGAGACCCGCGGCCGCAGCCTCATCGAGATCGAAGAGCTGTGGAAGCGGCGGGCCGGGATGGCGGACTAGCCGACCGGCGTGGGCGGCGCGGGGGTGGGCGTCTCGGGTTCGGGCGTCCGGCCCTTCTCCTTGCGCACCCGCTTCTCCGGCGGGACCCGTACGACGTCCCACGCCAGCCCGGTCTTCTCCATGCCCCAGATGAGCGCGGCGGACGGGTCGACCTGCCAGGGCTTCAGCCCGTGGGCGGCGGAGGTCGGGAACGCGTGGTGGTTGTTGTGCCACGCCTCCCCGAAGCTGAAGACGGCGAGCGGCGCGAAGTTCCGGGAGTGGTCGTCGGTCTCGTAGGGCTGCCTGCCGAAGAAGTGGCACAGCGAGTTGATCGAGAACGTGACGTGGTGCAGGACGAAGAGGCGGATGATGCCGCCCCAGAGCAGACCGGTCAGTGCGGCCTGCCAGGAAAAGCCGCCGATCAGGAAGCCAAGGACGCCACCGGCGAGAATACCGCCGACGGCCCACAGGATGAACTGCGAGTGGACCTTGCTGACGATGGGGTCGGCGACGAGATCCGGCGCGTAGCGCTCGTGCGAGCCGCGCTGGTCGTGCAGGAAGATCCAGCCGACGTGCGCGTGGACGAGGCCCCTGAAGGCGCCCTTCCAGCCGACCCCGTGGTCGACGTGCGGGCTGTGCGGATCGCCGAACTTGTCGCTGAAGGCGTGGTGCTTGCGGTGGTCGGCGACCCAGCTGATGATCGGCCCCTCGATCGCCGTCGAGCCCATGATCGCGAACAGGCGGCGCGTCCTGGGCCCGGTCTTGAAGCTGCGGTGGGTGAACAGGCGGTGGAAGCCGACCGTGATGCCGTACCCGCTGAACGTGTAGAGGATCAGGAAGACGGCGATGTCGCTCCAGAACAGCACGGAGTTCCAGGCGAGGTACGCGGCGAGGAACAGGGCCAGGAACGGGATGAGC
>SYBY01000269.1 GCA_005788585.1 Actinomycetota bacterium
GAAGTTGACTCGCCAGTCAACTCGCCGTCGCACACAGGGTAGCGAAGGAACACGGTCCGAACCACCGCGCGTGCGTGACACGATGCACACGTGGCGCCCGGGTTCGACATCGTCGTGGTCGCCGTCGTCGGCCTGGCGATCGTCGTCGGCGTGCTCATCGCGGCCGGCTCGACCGGGGTCTACGACCGGATCGGCCAGGGCGACCTGGACCTCGACTCCGAGGGACCGGCGGCGAGCGGCGCGGGCGCCGAGGCGCTGCGCGACGAGGAGATCCGGCAGATGGTCGCCGCGCGCAACGAGCGCCGGGCGGCGCGAGGCGAGCCGCAGCTGGACGTCGACGAGGAGATCCGGCGCCTGACACCCGAGGCGTCCATGGACGCGGGGCTGCGCGAGGAGATCCGCCAGCTCGTGGTCGCCCGCAACGCGCGACGGATCGCCCGGGGGCAGGAGCCGCTCGACGTCGACGCCGAGACCGAACGGCGGGTGCAGGAGCTAGGCGGCGGCTGAGCCGCCGGCGGTGTCGTCGGCCTTCGCGGGCTTGGCCGTCGTCGCCGGAGCCGCGGTGGTCGCGGGCGTCGCCGCGGCGGCGTCCTCGGCGGGCGCCGGCGCCTTCGGCTTCGGCGCGCCCACGCGGACCGTGCGGTCGTCGTAGACGTGGAAGATCTGGCCGTCGCGCTCGACCCGCTCGAAGATCTGGCCGTTGCGGCTGTTGCCCGACGTGTTCACGCACAGGCCGTCGACCTTGCCGCCCTCGAGGCGCGCGTAGGAGCGCCCGAGGACGTCGTAGGCGCCGACGCCGCCCTCGATCCCCAGCTGCTGGGCGCGGGCGCGAGCCTGGCCGGACGGTGCGGTCGCCTTCGGGGCCGGCTCCGAGGAGACACCGCGGGCGACCTTCAGCGCCTCGCCGAACGCATCTCCGCCCGACCCGGCGGGCTTCTGGGTGGCGGGCACCGGCGTGGTGGCAGTCGTCGGGTCGGCGGGCGCGGTGACGCCGCCGACGGCGCTCGTGGAATCAGGGACCATCGTCCCGAGCGATCGGCCGCGCACCTCGGAACTTGAGGCGCGCCGAGCACCCGTCCACGCCGGCCTCGCCAAAGCGTAAGGTTCGGCGCGTGAGCGAAAGCCCAGGGCGCTCGACTGCCGCCGGACCCTGGACCCGCGAGCGCTGGGAGGTGCGCGTCGCGGTCCTCACGCTGTTCGTCGCCCTGTACGTCGGCGGCGCCGCCTGGGGCATCGAGCTCGCCGAGGACAGCGGGATCTCGCCGTGGTACCCGCCCGCCGGGCTCAGCCTCGCGCTCGTCATCCTGCTCGGCCCGCGATGGGCGCCGCTGATCGTCGTCGCAGACCTGACCCAATGGGCGCTCGTCGGCGGCCGCGGGACCTTCCTCGTCGCGCTGGCGTTCGCCGTCGCGCAGGCCGCGATCTTCGCGCTCGCCGGCTGGATGCTGCGTCGCACGCTGCGTGCGGAGCCGCCGCTGACGCGCCTCGGCGATGTCGCCCTGTTCGGGGCCATCGGCGTGGTCGGCGCACCGCTGCTCGCCGGTCTCGCGGTCATGGGCATCGACCTGGCGTTCAACGACCTCCCTGCCGAGGACTTCGCCGAGCAGGTACGGGTCTTCTTCATCGGCGACGCGGTCGCCGCACTCGCGATCACGCCCGTGCTTCTGACCGCGGGTGCGTGGATCCAGGGGACGTCACTGCGCGGCGCGAGCCCGACGGCGGAGGGGATCACCGCCGAGGACGTCCTCATGGCGGCGGGCGTCCTGCTGCTCCCGCCGTCGTTGCTCGTCGGCTTCGACGACCGGCTCGTCTTCGTCAGCCTGCTTCCGCTGGCCTGGGTCGCCCTGCGCCGCGGGCTCCCCGCGGCCACCCTGGCGACCTTCGCGTTGGCGACGGTGTCGGTCATCGCCTACGACCTCTTCGACCCGGGCGTCGAGCTCGTCGACATCCAGAGCTTCCTGCTCTCCGGCGGGGCGCTCGCGCTCGCCAGCGGCGCGGTGGTCTCCGAGCGCGAGCGCGGCCGTGCCCGGCTGGCGTACCTCGCGCTGCACGACGACATCACGGGCCTGCCGAACCGCCACCGGCTCATGGAGGCGCTCACGGACGCCCTCGCACGTGAGGAGCGGCGCAACGTCGCGATCCTCGTCGTGCAGCTGCGCGGGCTGCGGCAGGTGCTCGCCGGCGTCGGGCGCGAGGCGCTCGACGACCTGCTCGCCATCATCGCCGACCGCCTGCGCTCGATCACGGGTCCGGACGCGACCCTCGCCCGCCTGAGCCCCGCCCGGTTCGTCGTCATGCTCGACGGCCCCGGCGCCGAACGCGCCGAGGTGCTGTCCGACCGCATCCTCGCCGAGCTCGCGTCGCCGGTCGAACTCGATGGCCGCGAGCTCGCCCTCGACGCCAGCATCGGCGTGGCCTACGGCGCACGCGGCGCCGGACCCGACGCCGTGCTCGCCCGCGCCGACGCCGCCACCGCCCGCGCGGCCACGCAGCAGGGCTCACGCCGCGTGCTGTTCGACGCCACCCTGGAAGCCGAGGCACTGGAGCGGCGTGACCTCGAGCGCCGCCTGCGCGCGGCGATCGACGACGAGGCGCTGCACCTGGCGTTCCAGCCGATCGTGGACCTCGAGACCGAGCAGGTCATCGACGCCGAGGCCCTCGCGCGCTGGACGCCGCCGGGAGGCGAGCCGGTCCCACCCAACGTCTTCGTCCCCATCGCCGAGGACACCGGCCTGATCCTGCGCCTCGGGCGCTGGGTGTTGCGCGAAGCGTGCCGGCAGGCCGTCACCTGGCCGAGCGCCGGCGGCAGTCCGATCGGCGTGTCGGTGAACGTCTCGCCGATGCAGCTGCAGGACAGCGGCTTCGTCGACGACGTGCGTGCGGCGCTCGGCGAAGCGGGGCTTCCCGCGTCACGGCTGCGGATCGAGGTCACCGAGAGCATCGTGCTCGACGACCTCCCCACCGCCATCGCCCGCCTGGCGGAGCTCCGCGAGCTCGGGGTCACCGCGATGCTCGACGACTTCGGGACCGGGTACAGCAGCCTGAGCTGGGTGCAGCGCCTCCCCGTCACCCGGTTGAAGATCGACCGGTCGTTCATCGCGGGGCTGGCCGATCACGCCATCGACCATGCCATCGTGACCGCGACCGTCGGGCTCGCGCGGGCGCTGCACCTCGGCACGATCGCCGAAGGGGTCGAGACCGAACGCCAGCGCGAGATCCTGCAGGGCATCGGCTGCACCCGCATGCAGGGCTACCTCATCGCCGCCCCGATGCCCGCCGACCAGTTCCTGACGTGGCTCGACACCCACCAGCCCGTCAGGCGGTCCGCCTGAGTCAGAGGCTGTGGTCAGGCTCCGGCGCCGGCGGATGCGGGTGCGGCGGCTTGCCGCCATCGCGCTTGTCGGCGATCACCGACGCGATCATGCCGAGCGCGAACGCGCCCAGGACGATCAGGAGGCTCTGCACCGGCCCGATCTTGATGACGTGGGCGTGCTCGAGGATGAGCTTGACGCCCACGAGACCGAGCACGATGGCGATCGTCTGGTCGAGGTAGCGGAACCGGCGGATCAGACCCTCCACGAGCACGAAGAGCGCCCGCAGGCCCAGCAGCGCGAAGACGTTGCCCATCCAGATCATGAGCTCGTCGCGGGTGATCGCGAACGCGGCCGGGATCGAGTCGATGGCGAACGCGATGTCCGCGGCGACGATCGCGGCGAGGCAGACGAACAGCGGGGTCGCCCACCGTCGGCCGTCCTCCCGCACGAACCAGTGCTGCTCGCGGAAGTCGTCGGTGACCGGGAACAGCTTGCGGACCGCGCGCACCATGAGGTTCTTGTCCGGGTCGACCGACTCGTCGACGCCCCGGAGGATGCGGTAGGCGAGCAGGATGAGCAGCGCGCCGAGGACGTACAGGACGTCGCCGAACTGCTCGATGAGCGCGACGCCGCCCAGGATGGCCAGGCCGCGCAGCACCAGCGCCGCGATGATGCCCCAGAAGAGCAGCCGCGCGCGGTAGGGCTGCGGCACGCCGAAGTAGGCGAACAGCAGCAGGAAGACGAACAGGTTGTCGAGCGACAGCGAGCGCTCGATGAAGTAGACGGTGACGTAGTTGACCGCCTGCTCGGAACTGCCCACGACGTACACGACGACGCCGGCGATGAGGCTGAGGATCAGCCAGCCGATCGACCAGACGACGCCCTCGCGGAACGACGGCTCGCGCCCGCGGGCGAAGAACTTCAGGTCGACCAGCAGCAGGGCCACCAGGACCACCGCCAGGACGCCGAAGGCGGCGATCTCACTCATAGCGCGGGAAGGTTAGGGCACCGAGCGCGAAACTACGGCTGCGTGAGCAGCTTGGAGCACTCGCTGACCTTCGCCGAGTCCTCGCCGGCGTCCTCGAGGCAGTCGAGGTAGGCCTGGCTCGGCGACGTGGTCGTGGAGGTGCCCTGCTCGGGCGTGGTGGACGTTCCGCCCTCCGACGCGCCGGAACCGGAGCCGCCGCCCTGGCCGAGATCGAGGCCCAGCGCCTGGAGCGCGCTGTTGAGCTCGGCGATCGGCCGCGTGTTGCTCGGCTCCTCGATCTTCTGCGGCTTGTTGAGGTCCGAGATGGCGTACTCGAGGTCGACCTTGCCGCCCGCGAGGCCGGCGGCCTTCTGCTCGTTCTCGGGCACGGCGATGTCCAGGGCCAGGACGAGGCGCCGCAGCGTCTTGTCCTCCTTGCCCGTCCACATGTCGACCTTCACGGTCTTCAGGGCCTCGGCCGCCCGGGCGCGCTCGGCCGCGGTCAGCTCGTCGGGCACGCGCTCGCCGGCGCCGAGGTTGCCGGCGCTCTTGATGAGCCGGTTGACGTCCTCGAGCAGGCGCGGCACGTCGACGTCGGCGGTCAGGTGGATGGTCTCGGCGCCGCCGACCTCCTCGGTGCCGACCTCGGTCGGGTTCTGCAGCCAGCGACGGGGATCGACGCCCAGGGCCTGCAGCGACGGGCCGCCCTCGCGCTCCTTGCCCTCCTCCTTCGACGCCTTCACGTAGCCGTCCTTGAACTGCTTGTAGACGTCGTCGCCAACCGCGTAGGCCTGGTCGGAGAAGCGCAGGAACGCCGCCGAGCCGGTCGAGATCGCGCCGGCCTGGAACTGCTGGCCGCCACCGTCGAGGTTGAGACTGAAGTCGAAGCGCGGCACCTCGCCGGAGCCCTGGTTCTCGAACGGGCCGCTCAGCGCGATCGCGATCGGATCCTCGAGGCTCTCGCCCGCCCCTTCGAGGTCGAGTTTCAGGCTGAGATCAAGCTTGCCGGATTCGACGGCCTTGCCCGTACCATCGAACGTCTCCTGCAGCACGGCGTTGACGTCTTCGCCGCTGCTGTCATCCCCGCCGCCGCAGGCACTGAGCAGCGTCGCGGACACGAACACGACGAGCAGGAGCGACAGCAGGTGCAGAGCGCGAGACACAAGAACTCCGAAGGTCACTGGGCGAGGGGCCGCCCGCGGTCCGCGAACGGTAGCACCGCCTTCCTGCCGATCAGGCTGGTGCTGGCGGTCCTTCTCGCGGGCTTCATGCTGGCTTCACCACAGGGCAACACGCCCGCCCACGCGGCGAAGCAGCGCACCGTGCTCTCCGAGCTGTCCCGCCTGCGCGACGCCGGCGCGATCACGCCTGCGGCATACCGCGATCACCGCGCCACCTACCTCGACGCCAAGCGGCTGCTGGGCAAGCTGTCCGGCGCGCGGCGGATCGGGATGCGCGCGCCGCTCGTCCATCTCGAGCGCATCGCGAAGGACGGGTCGCTGACGTCGGGCCGGGTCCCGGCGCTCATGCTGACCGTGCAGCGCAACCGCGCGGCCTGGTGCTGCGAGCCCCTGCCGCGCAACGGCCAGCGGCGGACGTTCGGCGCCAGCCAGCTCGTCTGGCAGCACTACCTCGGGCAGGGCTGGCAGATCCAGTGGCTGGCGACCTTCGGCAAGGCCAACGCCCTGTGGTCGTTCAAGAAGAAGGACGACGAACTGCGGGCGCTGCTCGACGAGGCGATCGCACTCGCCGCGCCGCGCGCCGGCGGCATCGCGTGGGAGTACCTCTTCGCGTTCGGCGGCGGCAGCCCGCCGTGGGCCAGCGGCATGGCCCAGGCGACGGGCATCCAGGCGCTGTCGCGCGCGGCGATCCGCCTTAAGGAGCCCGCGTACTTCGAGGCGGCGCGCAGCGCCCTGGGCATCTTCAAGACCAGGCCCCCGAGCGGCGTGCGCGTCGATGTGGCGCCCGGCCGGTCGCACTATCTCCTGTACTCCTACGCGCGCGGCCAGCGGGTCCTCAACGGGTTCAACCAGGCCGTCAACGGGCTGCACGACTTCGCCACCCTCGCCAACGACGACGAGGGGCGCGAGCTCTACGC
>SYBY01000270.1 GCA_005788585.1 Actinomycetota bacterium
ATCCTCCGGGCGCATCTGGTAGGGCAGCCGGTAGAGGTTCGTGTTCGGGACGTGCGTGCCGCCCGGCATGAGCGGCTCGAAGGGCTGGCGCAGGTCGGTGATCCCCGTCGCGCTCAGCGCGCCCATCGTGGTGCCGTGGTAGGCGACCTCGCGGGCGATGACCTTCGTCTTGGTCGGCTTGCCCGACAGCTTCCAGAACTGCCGGGACGCCTTGATCGCCGTCTCGACGGCCTCGCCGCCGCCGCTGGTGAAGAAGACGCGGTTGAGGTCACCCGGCGCCAGGCTCGCGATCCGGGCCGCGAGCGTGATCGCCTGCGGATGGGCGTAGGACCAGTTCGTGACGAACTCGAGCTCCTTGGCCTGGTCGGCGCCCGCCTGGGCGACTTCGTGCCGGCCGTGGCCGATGTTCACGCAGAACAGCGCCGACAGGCCGTCGAAGTACTTGTTCCCCTTGTCGTCCCAGACGTAGCAGCCCTCACCCCGCGTGATGATGGGGATCTCGTGCTGGTCGTCGTAGCCGCCCATCCGGCTGAAGTGCAGCCAGAGGTGACGGCGCGCGAGGTCCTGGAGATCGGTCGCCGTCGCTGCGGTGGATTCGGTCGTGGCCATGTCGTCCCTCGGTTCGGCGTCGCTGCCGTCTCCAACGTAGCGACCGGCCTGGACCGGGGCAACCGGGTACTACACGGCCGCGGGCGCGGGTTCCTCCGCGGGCGTCGCCGCCGAGGACACCTCGAGCTCCTCCGGGATGGCGCGCGCGAGCTGCTCGCGGAACCGGAAGGTCTGGTCGGGCCACAGCGTCGTGACGTTGCCGCTCACCGGATCGATGTACCAGCTCGCGCACCCGCCCTTCAGCCAGACCGTCTGCTCGCAGCGGCGCTGGACGTCCTCGGTCCATGCCTGCTGCGCCTCGGGGCGCGGCTCGACGGCGTCGGCCCCGGTGGCGTCGAGGTGCTTGAGGACCTCGATCGCGTAGTGCGCCTGCGCCTCGGCCATGTACACGACCGACGTGTGGCCGAGCCCGGCGTTCGGGCCGAGGATGAAGAAGAGGTTGGGGAAGCCGGCCACGGTCGTCGACCGGTGGGCCTCCATGCCGCCCGCCCAGTGCTCGGAGAGCAGCCGGCCGTCCTTGCCGCGGAGGTGATGGGCGATGGGGACGTCGGTGACCTCGAAGCCCGTGCCGAGGATGATGGCGTCGACCTCGCGCTCGGTGCCGTCCGCCGCGATGACCGTCCGGCCGCGCACCTCGGCGAGCCCCTGGTCGATGAGCTCGACGTTCGGCCGGTCGAGGGACTTCAGGTACGTGTTGCTCAGCAAGAGGCGCTTGCAGCCGGGCTTGAACGTCGGCGTGAGCTTGCGGCGCAGCTCGGGGTCGCGGACCTGCGCGCGCAGGTGGACGCGGCCGATCGCGGAGATCACCGCGGTCAGCGCAGGGAACCGCAGCGGGAGCGCAGCCCCCTCGCGGCCCCAGTAGACGGCGCGGCGCATCAGGCGCTGCGCGCCCGGGACCCGGCGGTAGATGAACCGCTCGACGGGCGTGATCGGCCGGTCGGTGCGGGGCAGCACCCACGCGGCGGTCCGCTGGAACACGTGCAGCTTGGCGACCTGCGGCTGGATCTCCGGGATGAACTGGATGGAGCTCGCGCCGGTCCCGACGACGGCGACGCGCTTGCCGGTGAGGTCGTAGTCGTGGTTCCACCGCGCCGAGTGAAAGAGCGTGCTCTCGAAGTCGGCGAGGCCCGGGATGTTCGGCAGCTTGGGCTCGGTGAGCGGGCCCGCGGCGCTGATGATCGCCTTCGCCACCGTGGTGCCGGCGTTCGTGGTGATCCGCCAGTGCTTCGCGGCGTCGTCCCACGCCGCCTCCTGGACCTCCCGCCCGAAGCGCACGTGCCCGAGCAGGCCCTCCTTGCGCGCGACGTCGCGCAGGTACGCGTGGATCTCCGGCTGCTGCGAGTACGTGCGCGACCAGTTCGGATTCAGCGCGAAGCTCAGGGAGTACAGGTGGCTCGGCACGTCACACGCGCAGCCCGGGTACGAGTTGTCCCGCCACGTCCCGCCGACGTCCTGCGCGCGCTCGAGCAGGACGAACGTGCGGGTGCCCTCCTGCTTGAGGCGGTGGGCCGTCGCGATGCCGCCGAAGCCGGCGCCGATGATCGCGACGTCGACGCGCTCGGTGGCCTGCGTGGCGTCGGTGGTGGGTGCGGTGGTCATGGGCTCGTTTCTCGCGGGTGGGACGGTCCGTCGAACTTACGTCGCTGTAAGTTACGGCGGTGTAGGGTTGTCGTCAAGCCCATGGCCGAGCAGACGCCCACCCGCCAGCGCATGACCGCCGTCGAGCGGCGCGACCAGCTGCTCGACGTCACGCGCGACCTGGTCGTCGAGCAGGGCTTCGGCGCGGTCTCGATGGAGGCCGTCGCCCGCAGGGCCGGCATCACGCGGCCGGTCGTCTACGGCCACTTCCCCGAGCTCGGCGCCCTGCTGGACGCAATGCTCGAGCGGGAGTCCGCCCGGGCGCTCAGCCAGCTCGCCGAGGTCCTTCCCCAGCCCGACGCCGCCGCCGGGACGCTGCGCGAGCGGCTCGGCAACGCCATGGAGGCCTACCTCCTCGCGGTCCAGGCGTCGCCCGTCACCTGGCGGCTGGCGCTGATGCCGCCCGACGGCGCGCCGGAGCTCTTGCGCGCGCGCATCGAGGAGGGGCGGGCGGCGGTCGTCGCGGTCCTCGCCGAGGTCGTGCGCGCCGCGTCGGCCGAAGGCTCCCTCGCGTCCCCCGATCCGGAGCTCACCGGACGCATGCTGTCGGCGGCCTCCGACGAAGGGTCGCGACTGCTCCTGACCGACCCGGAGCGCTATCCGGTGTCACGGCTCATGGAGCACACGCACTGGCTGCTGGCGCAGCTGCTGCCGTAGCGCGGCTACGCCGTTGCCGGCGACGCGCCCGCAGCAGCGGCCCGCGCAGCGCGAACCGGAGCCGGCGTGAGGGCCGAGGCGACGACCACCAGCAGGAAGGCGAAGGCCTGGACGACGATGCCGAGCGCGGTGCCCGGCAGCGGATCGCCGAAGACGAGGATGCCGCCCGAGATCACGCAGATCGTGGTCGCCGTGCCGGTGATGGTGATGACCGGCACCGCGTCGCCGTCCTGCAGCGAGCGAGCCGACGCGTAGAAGGCGCCCGCGGAGGCGATGAGCGAGGTCAGCGTCCACGGCGAGAGCAGCAGGCCGACGATGCCGTGGTCGGCGAAGACGCCGGTCAGCGCCTTGACGCCCACGTTGCACACGCCGAAGAGGATGCCGGCGGCGGCCGCGAGCATGATCCCGTGGTGCTCGTGCGAGCCCGGGATGCGGGTGCCCATGGTCAGCAGGACGCCGACGCTGAGCAACCCGGCCTCGAAGGCGATCATCGCGGGCATCGAGTAGTTCGAGGACTCGCCGTGCGACTCGGGCATCGTGATGCCCAGCAGGATGAGACCGACGGCGATGCAGGCCAGACCCCACCACTGACGCTTGCCGACGGAGAAGCCGAACATCTTGTCCGCCATCACGGCCAGGAGCACGATGCCGCCCGACAGCACGGCCTGGACGACCGACAGCGGTGCCATCGCGATCGCAGCCACGTGCATGACCCACGCGCCGGCGCCGATGAGCATGCCGATCGCGAACCACTTCTGGCTCCAGAGCGAGATCGCGGTCCGCAGCGGGTGCTTGATGTCGACCTTGACGGCCGAGCACGCACCACGGTGCTTGTACAGGAACGCGAGGTTCGAGGCCAGGGCGCAGAGGAGCGCGAACGTGATTCCGAGATAGAGCGTCATGCGAGGATGAAGATGGCGGGGGTTCGACAGCAAACCCGCCCTCCCAGATGGTCAATCGACCGAAGGGAGCGCAGGCTTGACGTACCCCGTGCCGACATGGACCTTATCGCTCCCCGGTTCCGGGACGGCGTTCTCCGCAGAACCTTTACGAAACCCTTAGCCATGCAGCACAAACCGATTCTGTTCGTTGACGTCGATGGCGTGATCTCCCTCTGGGGGTTCGACCACGACGCCCGTCCGCCTGGCGCCTTTACGACCGTCGACGGCATTGTCCATTTCCTTTCGGCCACCGCGGGCGAGCACCTGCTCGCCCTCGGCGAGCAGTTCGATCTCGTGTGGTGCACGGGCTGGAAGGACCGCGCCAACGACTATCTCCCCCATGCCCTGGGGCTTCCGGGGCCCCTGCCCCACCTGGAGTTCGGCACCCCGGCCGAACGCACCGCACACTGGAAGCTCGACGCCGTGCGCGCCTACGCCGAGGAGCGTCCGGCGGCCTGGATCGACGACGCGTTCGACGACAGCTGTCACGCGTGGGCCGCCGAACGTGGCGCGCCGACGCTCCTCGTGGCCACCGAGCCGCCCACCGGACTGCAGGCGGCCCACGCCGACGAGCTGCGCCGGTGGGCCGGCGCGTTGCCGCTCACCAGCTGACCGGCTTTCCGCCGCTGAACAGCCAGACGTCGAAGAACGGCGACAGCTCCTCACCGCTGATGCGCTCGGCCAGCGCGATGAAGTCCGCCGTCGTCACCGTCTCCGCCGACCCCTCGGCGAACCACGCACGCAGGAGCGCGGTGAAGTCCTCCTCGCCGATCTTGGCCCGCAGCGCCTGGAGCGTCATGGCGCCCTTCTGGTACGTCGACGACGCGAACAGGTCCACGGGGGTCGTGAGCCCCGCGACCGGCGGGTTCCAGATGCTCGACGTCTCCGGGCGGCCGTACAGCGCGTCGAAGCGCTCCTGGGCCGTGGGCCGCCCGCCCACGTGCTCGTCCCAGCGCCACTGCGCCCACGTCGCGAAGCCCTCGTTGAGCCAGATGTCCGGCCACTGGTCGAGCGTCACGCTGTTGCCGAACCACTGGTGCGCGATCTCGTGCGCGACGGTGCCCTCGCTCGGGACCGCCGAGTAGTTCGCCTTCGTCTGGGACTCCAGCGCGTAGCCGACGAACGCCGCGTCGTCGACGATCGCGCCGCCGCTCGTGTACGGGTAGGGCCCGAACTGCGAGGCGAAGAACGCGATCATGTCGCCCTGCTTGGCCAGCACCTCGTCCGCGGCGGCCTGCTGCTCGGGCGAGAACGCGGTGTCCACCGCGTTGTAGATGGGCAGACCGCCCGGGCCGGTGTCCTTCCAGAAGCGGAAGTTCCCGTTCGTCGCGGTCGCGAGATAGGACGCCATCGGCCGGTCCTCCTTCCACAACCACGTCGTCTTCGCGCCGAGCGTCACCCTGCCCACGAGCTTGCCGTTCGCGACCACCGTCTTGCCCTTCGGCACGGTGATGGCGAAGGCGTAGAGCGCCTTGTCGCGCGGCGTGTCGTTGACCGGCATCCACCCCGGCGTGCCCTGGGGCTCACCGACGACGTACGCGCCATCCGCGGTGGGGATCCAGCCCTCACTCGACCCGTCTGGATCGATGACGGGCGCGACCTTGCCGCCGTAGTCGATCCAGACCACGAAGCTCCGCCCCGACCGCAGCCCGGACCGCGGAGTGACGGTCAGCTCCTGGCCGGCCTTCGCCTTCCGTGCCGGCACGCCGTTGACGAGCACCCGGCCGACGCTGAAGTCCCGCAGGTCGAGGTTGAAGCTGCTGAGGTCCTGCGTCGCGCGCGCGGTCATGATCACCGTGCCGCGCAGCGTCTGAGACTCCGCGCGGTAGTCGATCGCGACGTCGTAGCGCTGGGCGTCGTACCCGCCGTTGCCCTGCTCGGGGAAGAACGGGTCCCCGAGGCCGGCGGCACCGGGGGTGAAGGCCGCCGCCGATGACGGCAGCGCGGCGGCCAGGACGGTGGCGCCGAGCGCGGCGCGCAGGATGGAGGGACGCATGAGCTGGCTCCTTACCCAGGGGGCCTCGCACGCTACGCCGCCGCACGCGCGTGCGCGCCGGACCGTCGGTCGGAAACCTGGGGCCCGCAGAACGACCGAGGGGCGCCACCAGGGCGCCCCTCGGGGAAATGCGTCAGGCGCTGAGGCCTACTTGTCCTCAGGCACGTCCAGGTCCGCGAGCTCCTCGGCGAACCCGGTCTCCGCGCCGGCGGCGCCGATGTCCTCCAGCGAGGCGATGTCCTCGCTGAACGCGTCACCGAAGCCGCCCAGGCCCTCGCCGTCGCCGAGCCCGAGCTCCGCGGCGATCTCGTCCTGGTCGAGCAGACCGACCTCGTCCATGGCCCGCGGGAGCGGCTCGGCCGGCTCGATCTCGATGCGGCGGTAGCGCTTGAGCCCCGTCGCGGCCGGGATGAGCTTGCCGATGATCACGTTCTCCTTCAGACCGTTCAGGCGATCGATCTTGCCCTCGAGGGCAGCGTCGGTCAGGACC
>SYBY01000271.1 GCA_005788585.1 Actinomycetota bacterium
GTCCTGGATCGTCGGGTAGTCGGCGACGCGCAGGCCGACGTCGGCGTGGCGCTTGCGGGTGGTCTGGCGCTTGGCGATGTCGATCGCGCCCATCGCCAGGCCGTTCCACACCGACGAGGAGCCGATGAGGAACCACGGGTCCACCGACTCGTCATTCGAGGCCGCGCCGTCCCCGACCGGCCCGACGATGCGGTCGGCGCCCAGTTCGGCGCTGGGCACCTCCAGCGGGCCGGACTGGTTGCCGCGCAGGCCCATCGCGTCCCAGGTCGCGGGCTTGGCCTCGGCGTCCTCCGCGTCGACGACGAAGACGGAGAGGTCGTCGTAGCCGCTGAAGTCCGGCGATGTCGTCTGCACGACGTAGAAGTCGGCGAAGCCCGCCGACGTCGTCCACGACGCCTTCTTGTGGACCTTGAAGCCGCCGTCGGGCAGCCGCTCGGCACCGGAGCTGATCGGGTACCAGAAGTGCGATCCCGTTTCCGGGTCGGAGTACGACAGCGTGCCGAGCTTGCCCTCGTTCAGCGGGCGGATGTAGCGGTCGATCAGCTCGGGAGTCGGGCGCAGCATGATCGCGTTGACCGCGCCCATGTGCATGACGTAACACATGGCCGTCGACGCGCACCCGTACCGCGCGATCGTCTCGCAGACCATCGCGAAGCAGACGTGGTCCTGCCCGAGCCCGCCGTACTCCTCGGGCACGGTCAGCGCGAGCAGGCCGAGCTCGGAGCCCAGCAGCTCGAGGTTCTCACGCGGGTAGACCAGGCCGTCGTCGGAGACCTTCGCGTTGTCGCGCAGCTTCGTCTCGCACAGCGCGATGAGCCTGGCGCGCAGCTCCTGCTGGTCTTCGGTCAGGACCCAGTCGGGGTCCCAGTCGTAGCCGAGGCCCCAGAACGGGGCGGCGCCCCACATCTTCTCCGTCATGCGGCGGTCGCTCCCAGGGTCGCGTTGCGCTCGGCCAGCCACTGCACCGTCATGTCGCGGTAGCGGGCCAGGCCCTTGTAGTCGGTCAGGTCGTCGGGCAGTGACGCGAGCACGCGCTCCAGGCGCATCGACCACGCCGGCACGGTGCAGAGCTCGTCGAGCGAGATGAGGTACGTGCGGATCGGGAACATCACCGCGTTGCTGCGCGGCAGGCGCACGAAGTGCTGGACCTCGACGCGCAGGTGCAGGCGCGGACCGATCTCGTCGTATGTCAGCGACGCCCGGTCCGGGCCCCACTCGGGGTAGACCTCGGTGACCGTGTCCAGCCGCCGGCCGACGGTCATCGTCCAGTTCGTGCGGCGGAAGGTCTGCCCGGCGCGCAGGCCGAGCAGGAAGGTGTGGGCGCGCTGGAAGACCCCGAGCTCGTGCGCGCGCGGCACCGGGCCGTGGATCTCCAGGAAGCTCATGCCCAGGTCGAAGTCCAGCGACCAGTCGGCGCCGAACGTGAGGATGCCCGCGTCGACGTACAGCGCGTCGCCGCGGTGGTCGAGCAGCTCGATGTCCTCCTGGACCTGGCGCATCATCCAGAGGAAGGGCTCCTCGGGCAGCGTGTCCTCGACGCCGGGGGTGAAGACCTGTTCGAGGCCGAGCAGCCGGTTGGTCCAGCGCACCTCGCGGCCGCGCTCCTCGCGCGAGAACCAGTCCGGGTAGTCCGCGGCCATCGAGGTGGTCGCGT
Source organism: Actinomycetota bacterium (assembly GCA_005788585.1). The sequence continues at coordinate 1,655 of SYBY01000271.1, forward strand.
GCTCGACGACGTCCCACGCCGCCGCGCGCATGTGCGGCAGCACCTGGCAGCGCAGCGGGTCGCGGGCCAGGATCTCGTTGCGCAGCGCGATCTCGTCGCGGTAGTGCTCGCAGACGTCGTAGACCCGGCCGCCCCAGCCGGCCATGCCGTTGTCACGAACCTGGTCGGCCGGCTCCACGTTCGTGGAGTACATGTAGGTGTCCTGGTCGAACGGGAACGGGAAGTGGGCGATGGCGTGGGGGCTGTTGGCCATGGAGCTCAGAGGTCGAGGACGAGCGGCCCGCGCGCGCAGCGCGAGACGCAGGGCATGAGGGCGGAGTCGTGCTCCTCCGCGGTCAGGAAGAGGTCGCGATGGTCGGGCGTGCCGTCGACGATCGGCGTGCGGCACTCGCCGCAGATGCCCTGCCGGCACAGGTACGGGATCTCGATGCCGCGGTCCTCGAGCGCCTCGAGCAGCGTCAGCTCCTCGGGGACCTCGATGACCTCGTCCGTGCTGGCCAGGCGCACGCTGAACGGCAGGCGCGGGGCCTCGTCGAGGGCGAAGCGCTCGAGGTGCAGCCGGCTCTCGGGCCAGCCCAGCTCCCGCGCGAGTCCGAGGACGGCGTCCATCATCGGCGCGGGGCCGCAGACCGACAGGTGGGTGCCGAGGGGCTGCCCGGCGAGGCGCGCACGTATCCCGGAGAGCAGGGCCGTCCCGTCGTCGTCGACGTAGGTGCTGAGCGCCTCGGGGCTGACCGCCGCGAGGTCGTCGAGCAGTGCGGCATGCTCGGGCCCGCGGAACGCGTAGTGCAGCTCGAAGGGGACACCGTCCCGCGCGAGCGCATGGGTATAGGCGACGAATGGCGTGACGCCGATACCGCCTGCGACCAGGACGTGCCGCGTGGCGGCCCGGTCGGGTGCGAAGAGGTTGTGGGGCGGCTCGATCTCGATGACGTCGCCCCAGCGGACGCGCTCGTGCATGCCGACCGACCCGCCGCGACCCTCGTCGATGCGCCGCACGGCGATCCGGTAGCGGCCCTGCTCCCACGGGGAGGACGCCAGGGAGTACGGGTTCTTGCGGACGCGGTCCTCGCCGGGGACGTGGACGACTACGTGGCTGCCCGGGGAGAACGGCGGCAGCGGCGTGCCGTTGAGCGGGACGAGGTCGAACGCGCGGATTTCGGGCGTGAGCTCCGTGATCTCGGCGACGCGCACCTTGATGGTCCTCACGGCCAGGCGACCTCCGGATCGGGGAGCTCGCCCGGCGCCTCCGCGTCGGCCTGGAAGCCGAGGTACGCGCCGTGGCGCCTGGAGAAGTGGTGGAAGACCTCCAGTGTGCGCCCGCAGCCGGCGCACGGCGCGACGGTGGTGGTGACGCCCTCGGTCACCGTGCGGCAGTGCGAGCACCAGACCCGGCGCGCAGCCGACGCGGTCACAGCGGTCTGCAGCTCGTCGTCGAGGACCCCGGCGGCGTGGGCGACGGCGGCGGTCGCGCGGACGAAGCCGTCGTCACCGGCCAGGTAGACGCGGATGCCGACCTGCGCCGCGGCCAGCAGCGCGCCGAGCTGGTCGACCACCTCGGCGGTGCCGGCGCTGCCGGTGTGCAACAGCGTGACGTCATGGCCGGCGGACCGCGCCTCGGCGAGCAGCTGCTCGACCTCGGGGCCGAGCGGCCCGGCGACGATGACGTGCTGCACGCCCGACGGGTCGAACGTCAGCGACCCGTCCTTCGGCAGCGTCGTGTGTTCCATGGAGACCCCGTACGGCATCACCGCACATGCTCGATGGCGGGCCGTCTGCATCCCACCGACCGCCGGTCCAACGTCCGATGGACAAATAGGTACAGCCTGGACAGCGCGCAGAACGACGGCGGCCCCGCGAACCGAGGTCCGCGGGGCCGCCGCCCGACTGAGGGTGCTGCGATGTGAGGTCTAGGACGCGGCCACCGGATCGGTGGACGGCTCCTCTCCGATGGGGGCGGCGGCGTGCATCGAGGTGTCGCCCTCGATGCTCTCGCAGCCCGCGTACGCCCTGTTCTCGTGATTGATCATGTAGGCGATCAGCCCGCAGAACACGACGACGCCGAGGATGAACGTGATCCAGACGCCGAGGGAGTCGCCACCGAACGTGAAGTAGTCGGCCGCGCCCTCGAAGTCATCGATCGGGATCATGGTGTGTGTCCTCCTTCGTTGGGTGGGATCAGCGCTCGGGCGCCGCGGGGACGGTGGGGCTCGGGGCAGCGGCGGCGGAGCCGTTGCGGCCCACCGTCGACGGGATGCCCTCCGGGTACGGCACCGACGGGACCTCGGCGAGGTCGAGGCCCATGACCTCGGCGTGCGCCGGCACCCGCAGGACGCCTGCCTTCTTCAGGCCCCACGCCAGCACGTAGCCGGGGATGAAGCCCAGCGCGATGAACGCCACCATGGAGACCGCCTGGCCGTACAGGGTCGTGTCCGGGCCGACGACGTTCGGGTAGCCCCAGGCGAAGATGCCGCAGGCCAGCAGCGACCAGGCGCCACACACGCCGTGCACCGACACGGCGCCGACGGCGTCGTCGATGCCGAACCGCTCGATGAGCCGGCCCGAGTACGGGATCAGGAAGCCACCGACGATGGCGATGAGGAACGCCAGCCCCGGGTAGTAGACGTCCAGGCCCGCACCCGCGGAGATGACGCCCGCGAGGCCGCCGGAGATCGTCCAGAACGGCTCGCCCTTCGACGCGATGTACGCGCCGATGATGCCGCCGGCGAGCGCCATGAGCGTGTTGAACACGAAGGCCGACATGTTCGTCGGGGTGCCGTAGATCGTGCTGAAGCCCTCGCCCGTGTAGATCAGGCAGCCCATGAGGAACCCGAAGAAGCCGACGAAGATCAGCATGAGGCCGAGCATCGCGAGCGGCAGGTTGTGGGGCTTGATCGTCACGGCGCGGCCATCGGCGTCGAACCGCCCGATGCGCGGGCCGAGGTGGATCAGCACGCCGAGCGTGAACGCGCCGGCGATGAGGTGGACGCAGCCGGCGGCACCGACGTCATGCAGGCCGAACTCGGTGAGCATCCAGCCCGCCGGGTGCCAGCCCCACGCCGCGCCGATGATCCATACGACCGAACCGAGGAAGGTCGCGAGGATCAGGAAGGCGCTGACCCGGACGCGCTCGATGAGCGCACCGGACATGATCGACGCCGTGGTGGCGGCGAACAGCGCGAAGGCGCCCCAGAAGACGCCGCTGGCGGCATCCTCGAGATTCGGGCCCATGTTCGCGCTCCACGGCAATGCGCCCTTCGCCAGGTCGTCGAGCCGCGGAACACCGGTCGGCATCGCGTTGTAGAGGAACCAGCCCACGAAGAAGAAGGACGGGATGACGACCGCGAGGGCCAGCAGGTTCTTCATGGAGGCGGCGAGCACGTTCTTCACGCGCGACGCCCCGCTCTCGTACGCGAGGAATCCTGCGTGGATGACCAGCATCAACGCGATGCTCATCCAGTAGAAGAACTCCATGTTGACGGCGTTGATCGTGTCCAACGCCTCTGTGACCTCTGGAGTCACCTGAACCTCCTGGAAGCTGGCATGACAGCCCGCCGCAGCGGGAGTCACGCCATCATCCGGCGCGTTGCCCAGAGCGCACACGGACCGTCGGTCCGAACTCACTGGGCAAATTTGTCCAGCCTGTACGCCCCCCGAATATGGGGTCAGCGCAGCGGACGTGCACTCACGTCGGCGACCAGCCGGGCTCGGACGCGACCGACGATGCACGGTCGCCGCGCAGCTTCAGCCCGATGAGCGGGAAGAGCATGGTCGAGAGGATCGCCGCCCCGACGAGCGCCGCGGAGGTCGACGAGCGCATCTCCTTCTCCTCGACGGCGATCGTCGTGATCGCGACCACGAGCGGGAGCTGGGTCGAGCTGAAGAACGCGAGTGCCATGCGGTCCTTCGTCTCGAGAACCTCGCGGTACAGCAGCATCGCGGGGGCACCGCGGACGATGAGGAACAGGGCGAGAAACATGACGACCTCAAGCAGCGCGGTCGGGTTGTCGAGCAGCGCGTCGAGGTCGAACTTCAACCCGCTGGTCACGAAGAAGAAGGGGATCAGGAACCCGTAGCCGACCGCGGTGAGCTTGCTCTCGAAGACCGGAACCTCGCGGCCCTTCAGCGCGAGGCGCACGATGATGCCCGCGACGAATCCGCCGAGCAGCAGGTCCAGGCCGAGTTCGGACGCCAGCGCCGCCAGGGCGAAGACGATGAACACCGAGCCGCGGATCGCGATCTGGCCGCTCGTCTCGATCGTGCGCTCCAGGGCGCTCCACCCGTGCACGACCGATCGCGTGGCGATCACGGCCGTGACGACCGCGATCACGACGAACGCGATGAGGAGCGCCGCGCTGGACACCGGGTTCGTCGTGGAGAAGAAGATCGTCATGAGCAGGATCGGCCCGAACTCGCCGACCGCGCCGGCCGCGAGCAGGTACGTCCCGAACCGGGTCTTCAGCTCCCCGGCATCGCTGAGGATCGGGATGAGCGTCCCGATGGCGGTCGTCGACATCGCGGTGCCGACGAACATCAGCGAGATCACGATGCCTGCCGCCGCGAGCAGGCCCCCGAGCGCGTAGGCGAGGATGAGCGACAGGACCCAGCCGGCCCCGGCGAGCCGCAGGGGGATCCCCCGGATGCGCTCCAGGTCGATCTCGTAGCCCGCGAAGAAGAACAGCAGCCCGAGGCCGAGGCTGGAGAAGAACGCGATGAAGTCGTCGGGCTCGGCCAGGCCGAGGACCTCCGGGCCGACGACGATCCCGAGGATCAGCTCGAGGACGACGACGGGCAGCGGCAGCCATGAGGCCAGGCGTGCGGAGAGGATCGCGGCGACGAGCGCGACGCCCACCACGACGAGGAAGGAGACGCCGTCGACCTCGACCATGGGGCGGACTCAACCAGACGGGTCGGCTACAGGCGCTTCTCTCCCCAGAAGCTCGCGAACGGATTGGCGTTGAAGTTGCCGATCGGCGTGTATCCCGCCGCGCGGTACATGCGCTCTGCGTGCGGCTGCTTCGGGCCGGTGTCCAGGCGGGCGATCGCGTACCCGAGTTCGCGCGCGCGTCGCTCGAGTGCGACGAGCAGCTCGCCCGCGATGCCCCGTCCGCGGGCCTCGGGGACGACGTACATGCGCTTGATCTCGCACGCCTCGTCGTCGAGGCGCTTGAGGCCGCCGCAGCACACCACCGCGCCGTCCTCCGTTCCGAGCAGGAAGTCGCCGCCGGGTGGCGCGAAGTCCGCGGGGGTGGCAGACGGCGCGTTGGGCACGTCGATCCGCCCGTAGAGCGGCTCGAGTTCGGTGACCATCGCGGCGACGAGAGTGCTGCCGGGCGGCTCGCCGGCCGACCCCGAGGAGAACGTCGTCATGCCAGGTAGGGTCGCACGATGAGCTCCGATTTCGTCGTGGATGTCACCAAGGGCGACGGGTACGCCGTCAGCTCACTCGATCGCCTGGGGGAGGGCTGGGGCTTTCGCAAGATCCGCACGCCGCTCGGGCTGACCGCGTTCGGCGCGAACGCCGTCGTCATGCCGCCCGGCTACTCGGCAGGGAGGCACGCGCACGAGCGTCAGGAGGAGCTGTACTTCGTCCACGCGGGGACGCTGGAGATCGCGTTCGGCGACGGCACCGCCCACCGGCTGGAGGCCGGTGGGCTCGCGTGGGTCGATGCCAGCACCGTGCGCGGGCTGACCAACGTCGGGGAGACCGACGTCGTCTACCTGTGTGTGGGTGGCAAGGACGGGTACGTCGAGCGGGACGGGGTCAAGGTCGACTGACGCGCGTCAGCCGGGCTTGACCCGCACCGTGCGCTGGATCATGTCCGTGCGCCGGGCACTGTCTGAGACGACGATCTCGAGGCTGAGCGCTCGGACGCGCCGGCCGGCCCGGCGTCCCGCCTTTGTGACCCGGACGGGAACGGTGACCCACGTTCCGGCGTCCGCGGTCGCGCGGCCACTGAACAGACGGGCGCCGCCGCCGTCGGGGTACCCGGCGAGTCGGATGCTGCATTCCGTCGGGCAGCGCAGCGACACCGTCATCCGGCCGCGGCGCAGTGCGCGCCTGGTGACCACCCGCGGGGCTCTCAGCTTGGGTGCGACGTACCGGCCGAGCCGCGTTCCGGAGCCCGAGGGCGTCGGGGTGAATGGGAGCGGGCGGGTCGGAAACACGGTCGGGCGCGTCGGGCGGGTCGGGTGCGGGGTCGGCGATCCAGGCGAGACGGGGGTCTGCTGGCTCGGGGGCTGCGCCTGGACCTCGTCGTCCTCAGGGCAGGTCTCTTCGAGTAGGTCGTCATCGTCGGCGTCCACCGTCGCGCCGTCGGGACCGCAGTCGACGGCGTCTTCGAACGTGTCGCGGGTCGAGATGAGGTCGAGGCCTTCATCGCCATAGACCTCGTCCTCTCCCTCACCGGGGTTCAGCGTGTCGGCCCCCGGGCCGCCGGAGAGCAGGTTCCATCGGGCGTCGCCGATGAGCGTGTCGGCGCCTGCCCCGCCGAAGACGTCCTCGACGAAGGACAGCGTGTCGCCTTCGCCGGCCGCACCTGCGATCGGGCCGGACGTGGACAGGTCAACGGTGACGGGTTCTGTCCGCTCCTCGTAGCTGACGGCATCGGCCCACCCGTCACCTCCGTCGATGACGTCCGGGCCCGTGCCACCGTCGATGACATCGTTGCCCTGGCCGCCCGAGATCCGGTTGTGCTCTCCGTCGGTGCCGACGATGAGGTCGTCGCCCGAGCCGCCTACGACGTCCTCGATCGAGATGAGGTCCGTCTCGGCGTCTGGGAGGTCGTCGTAGCGCTTGGAGAAGGCCAGGTCGAGGTCGAGTCGGACCTCCATCGCGCGCGACCACGAGAGCACCGCCTGGTCCCGGCCGCCCTTCCCGTCGTAGTCGTCGAGTCCGCCGCGCCCCTCCAGCACATTGTCGGCGGCGTTGCCGATCAGGACATCGTCGCCGTCCTTGCCGAACAGGTTCTCGAGGTCCGCGCCGAGGGTGTCGTGCTCGCCGATGGCCGCACGCCCGTCGTCGCGGGACGCGCCGTCGAGGTCGGCGACGATCGACGGCCTGCCGGTGGTCCAGCCCTCGTACTGGACCGTGTCGACGCCGGTGCCCCCGCGCACATCGTCGTCGCCGGTGCCGGTCAGAAAGCGATCGTCGCCGGGCCCGCCCTCGAGGATGGCGGCGCCAGCGGGGTTGTTGATCTCGTCATGCCCGCCAAGGCCCTGGACCACGTCTGCGCGCAGGTCGGTGCTCTCGTCGTACTGATCGGCGTTGAGGATGTCGTCGCCGCTGGTGCCGACCAGGATGTCCGGGCCGTCGGTGCCCGTCAGCCGCTGACACCCGCGGACGTCGCCGAGCCGGGTCTCGGTGCGGGGCCCGTCGTTGACGATGCCGTCGAGTGAGACCGCCACGCCCTGGCCGTTCGGGTTGGTCAGCGCGCAGCCGTCGCCGTCGTCCCCGCCCGCGTCGAGGCGGTCCGCGTGGCCGGCCTCCGCGACGACGAAGTCCGGGCCCGCGCCGCCGCTGAGGTGGTCGGCTCCGGCCCCGCCGTCGAGGACGTCCGCGCCACCGCGGCCCTGGAGGTCATCGTCGCCGCCGGCGCCCGCCATGCGATCGTCGTGTTCGCCGCCGAGCATCACGTCGTCGTACAGGCCCCCGTACATCTCGCTGCCGACCGGCCCGCCGTCCAGGCGGTTCGGTGCTGCCAGCGTGCCGGTGATCCGGGCGCCCTGCGCACCGGCGGTGACCGACAGCGGGAACTGCAGGAGGTCCCCGTCGCTGCGAGGCGCGCCGTTGTTCCAGTCGCCGTAGAACGCCTTGAAGGCGCCTCGTCGGTCGCCGAGAGTCACCTGGACCCGGTTGAATCCGATCGCAGGGCAGGTCACATACCCCAGCGTGAGGCTCCCGTCGGCATGCTCGACCGGCGCGACGGCGGTACAGCCGGACCCCGCTGTCGGCGTGATCCAGTCACCGGGCACGCCGTTGCGGAAGCCCTGGTCGAGGACCTTGACGGTCATGCCGCTCTGGGTGACGTAGAGGTCGTTCTCCTCACTCGGCGCGGCCTCGACGACGAGGACCCCCGACGAGACGCGCGCGGTCAGCGCCGAGGCGGGTGTGGCAAGCGCGCCAGTGGCGGCGGCTGCGACAATGGCGCAGCAGAGTCTGACCGCAAAGCATCCGTGCATCCGTGCAGCCTACTGAGCGGTGCGGACCGGCGCCAGCCGCCGGTCCGCAGGCGAGCTGGCTACGCCGCCGCCGGCTCGAACCCGTAGGCCTCGGCCAGCTCCGGGTCCTTCTCGGCCAGCATCGTCGCGAGGTCGACCATGACCTTGCACTGCTTCCAGGTCGCGTCGTCCTGCATCTTGCCGTCGATCATGTGCACGCCGCGGCCGTCCGGGATCGCCTCGATGACCTTCTTGGCGAACAGGACCTCGTCGGGGTCCGGCGAGAAGACCTTCTTGGCGATGTCGATCTGCACGGGGTGCAGCGACCACGTGCCGACGCAACCCATGAGGAACGCGGCGCGGAACTGGACCTCGCACGCGACGGTGTCCTTGATGTCGCCGAACGGGCCGTAGAACGGGAGGATGCCGTTGGCGGTGCACGCGTCGACCATGCGGCCGATCGAGTAGTGCCAGAGATCCTGCTGCGAGCGGACACGGCCGGTCTCGAGGTCGTCGGCGGACGTCGGGTCGGTGATCGTCTGGTAGCCGGGGTGGCCGCCGCCGACGCGCGTGGTCTTCATGCGACGCGAGGCCGCGAGGTCGGCCGGGCCGAAGCTCATGCCCTGCATGCGCGGCGAGGCCGACGCGATCTCCTCGACGTTCGTCACGCCCTGCGCGGTCTCGAGGATCGCGTGGACGAGGATGGGCTTCTCGATGCCCGCGCGCGACTCGAGCTGCGCCAGGAGGCGGTCCATGTAGTGGATGTCCCAGGCGCCCTCGACCTTCGGGACCATGATGACGTCGAGCTTGTCGCCGATCTCGGTGACGAGCGTCGTGAGGTCCTCGAGCACCCACGGGCTGTCGAGCGCGTTGACGCGCGTCCACAGCTGGGTCGAGCCGAGGTCGATGGTCTTGCCGACCTCGACGAGGCCCGCGCGCGCGGCCTCCTTGCGGTCGACCGGCACGGCGTCCTCGAGGTTGCCCAGGACGATGTCCGCCTTCGCGGCGATGTCCGGCAGCTTGGCCCGCATCTTCTCGTTGCCGGCGTCGAAGAAATGAATCATCCGCGACGGCGGGAACGGGATCTCGGTGACGGGGTCGGGAGCCCCCACGCAGAGGGGCTTGAGGAAGTCGCGAGGGTTACGCACGGGACGGTCTCCTGATCGA
>SYBY01000034.1 GCA_005788585.1 Actinomycetota bacterium
CCGACGCCGCGCGGTGTTCGACCCTTCCCCCTCAGGACACATCCGCACTGACCGACCGGACAGTTGGCTCGTCGGTCGGACGCGAGTTGTACCGCGTGATCCGACAAAAGGCCAATTCAGTTGCGTGACGGCGAGCACACGACCATGTGGACATCCATCCGACTATTGGCTACTGGCTTTACACCGAGCGCCATCTGTGTCAGGCTGGGTGACGGTCACCTGCTGTGCTGCCAACGTCTTAGGAGTGTCCCCCTCTTCATGTCCGCCCACGCGCAAGTCGCCGGCCATCACCACCACGAGAGCGACGCGGAAGCCATCGCGCCCACGTGGAAAGACTCCAAGCGGTACGCCTGGCTGCTCGGCATCGTCGTCCCGGCGCTGCCGATCGCCGCGTTCCTGCTGGTCGAGGTCACCGGGCTGAGCCTGTTCTGGTGGTTCGGCCCGATGTTCGTCTTCGGGTTCATGCCCCTGCTGGACACCGTCTTCGGCACCGACCCGAACAACCCGCCTGACAACGTCATCAAGTGGCTGGAACAGGACCGCTACTACCGCTGGTGCACCTATCTCTTCATCCCGATGCAGTACGTGTCGCTGGTGTTCGCCTGCTGGGTGTGGGCCACGCAGGATCTGTCGATCCTCGCCGCCGTCGGGCTCGCGTTCACGGTCGGCTCGGTCAACGGCATCGCGATCGCCAACGCCCATGAGCTCGGACACAAGCGTGAGGCGATCGAGAAGTGGCTCGCCAAGGTCGCGCTGGCCCCCACGTGGTACGGCCACTTCTTCATCGAGCACAACCGCGGCCACCACGTCCGCGTCTCGACGCCCGAGGACCCCGCCAGCTCCCGGCTCGGTGAGAACTTCTACGAGTTCCTGCCGCGCACGATCATCGGCAGCTTCCGCTCGGCGTGGAAGCTCGAGAAGCTGCGGTTCGACCGCATGGGCAAGAGCCCGTGGACGATCAAGAACGACATCGTCAACGCGTGGGCGATCAGCGTCGTCGTGTGGGGCGTCCTCCTCGCCGTCTTCGGGCTCGAGATCCTGCCCTACATGCTCATCCAGGCGTTCTTCGGCTTCAGCCTCCTGGAGGTCGTCAACTACCTCGAGCACTACGGCCTGCTGCGCGGCAAGCGCGAGGACGGCCGCTACGAGCGCTGCGCCCCCGAGCACAGCTGGAACTCGAACATCGTCGCCAGCAACGTCTTCCTCTACCACCTGCAGCGCCACTCCGACCACCACGCCCATCCGCTGCGCCGCTACCAGGCCCTGCGCAACTGGGAGGGCGCGCCGGAGCTGCCGGCCGGGTACGCGACGATGATCGTCGCTGCCTACCTGCCGCCGCTGTGGAAGCGCGTCATGGACCACCGCGTCGTCGAGCACTACGGTGGCGACGTGACCAAGGCGAACATCCACCCCCGCGCCCGCAAGCGCATCCTGAAGACCTTCAACCCGCCCGCCCCGACCGCATGACCATCTACACCTGCCCCGAGTGCGCCTTCGTCTACGACGAGGACAAGGGCGTCCCGCGCGAGGGCTTCCCGCCCGGCACGCCGTTCAGCGAGGTGCCGGACGACTGGACCTGCCCGGACTGTGGCGTCCGCGACAAGCTCGACTTCGTGAGCGGCTCGGCTGACGGCCCGCCTCCTCATTCGGAGACCTCGCCAGAGGCCCCTTCTCCGGGTGGGGGAGGCGTGTGATCCCCCCGTCCGCGACAATGGGCGACGTGGCGCCACCCCGCCGCCTGCCCTACGCCGAGGCCGCTCGTGAGCTGCTGCGTGACTCCCTGCTCGACGCCGCTGGCGACCTGCTCAACGACCGCACCTGGAGTCAGGTCACGATGGCGGGCGTCGCGAAGGGCGCCGGCGTCAGCCGCCAGACGCTCTACAACGAGTTCGGCTCGCGTCAGGAGTTCGCCCAGGCCTTCGTGCTGCGCGAGGTCGACCGCTTCCTCTCCGCGGTCGAGGAGGCCGTCGAGGCGAACCTCGACGACCCGATGCGCGCCGTGTCGACGGCCTTCGGCGTCTTCCTCATGGCGGCGGCGCAGAACCCGCTGGTGCGATCGGTCCTGGCCGACGACGGCACCGACGAGCTCCTGCCGCTGGTGACCACCCACGGTGGCCCGGTGATCGACCGCGCGACCCAGCGGCTGGCCGGCGTGTTCTCCCGCGGCTGGCCGGGCGTGGAGGAGCGCAAGGCCCTGCTGCTGGCCGAGAGCGTCGTCCGCCTCGCGATCAGCTTCGCCACGCTGCCGCAGGGCCCCTCGGGCCTGAGCCCGGACACGGTCGCCGAGCTCCTCGGCCCGTTCATCCGCGACGCGCTCGCCGAGGGCGACGCGAACGCGGCAGCAGCCTGACCTGCGGGTCAGCCGACGACTTCGGGGACGCCGAGCCGTGTGGCGTGGACGCGCCCGCGACGCCGAGAGAGCGCCGGCGCGCACCGTGCGCGCTGGCGCTCGGCCTCGAGCCCGTGTGCCAGGGGGGTGCACGCGGGACAGGGCACGTGCTCGTCGCCTGCAGCGACGAAGCCTCCGCCGTAACAGCAGGCGCACCTTGGATCGGGGGGAGGATCCTGATGGGTGAGCACGGTGTGACCGACCATACGCCTGCTCTCGGGCGGATGCGCCGGTTCGGTACCATCCGGCGCTCGGACGGTTCGCAGGGGGTTGACCCGTCCGGTGTCTCGAACGAGGGGGAACTCATGTTGCAGCGTGTGCGCACTCGATGGGCGGCGGGCCTGGCCGTGGCCGCAGTCACCGGCGCGGTGATCGTGCCGACGGTGGACGGCGCGTCCTCGAAGACGGTCAACACCACGGTGAAGGTCAAGGGCCTGCCGAACTTCACGGGCACCGTGAGCGGCAAGCCCTACGGCTCGGGCAAGGTCAAGGGGAAGATCGACCTTCCGAACCTGACGGCGACGCTGACCTACAAGGGCGGCAGCGTGAAGATCCGCGGCACCGTCTCCGACGCGTCACCCATCAAGGGCTCCTGGCGCACCGCCGGCGGCACCGGCAAGTACCGCAACGTCAAGGGCAGCGGCTCGTTCTCGGGCTCGTTCTCCGGCACCGCCGCCACGCTGAAGTTCCGCGGCAAGATCAAGCCGTAGCGACGACGCGCCCTACCGCACGGTGAACCCGACCCGGCCGGTGCGCCGGCCGGCGTCGGTGTCCACGCTGAGCGTCACGCGGTACTGACCGCGGCCCAGCTTCTTCGCGCCGACCCTCGTCGTCACCTTCACGACGTTGGCGCCGCTCCTGCCGCTCAGCGTGCGCTTGACGACGGCGACCCAGGTGCACCCGCGCCCCTTGCAGACGCGCCGCTCGTAGACCGCGCGGATCGGGGCCGGGCGTGGAAGGGTGAATCGCACCTCGAAGGCCTTCGTCGCGCACCCCGTCCGGCACAGCGTCGCGCTGCCCTTGCGGCGGACCTGCAGCGCGGGCGGCGGCGCGGGCTCCTCCTCCTCGCCCTCCTCGGGCTCCTCCTCGACGATCTCGTCGGCCGGCGGGGCCGGGTCGGACGTGGGATCGGTCTCGGGCTCCGGGGTCGGTGTCGGCGCGGGGTCCTCGGCGGGCGGCGTGACGTTCAGCGCCCGTGCGGCGTTCAGGCGGCCGCCGGTCACCGACGTCCCCGCGAGCGCGGCCTTCGCGTCGACGCTCGACATCAGCGCGGCCTTGACCTGCGTCGGCGTCCAGGACGGGTTCGCCGCAAAGACGAGCGCCGCGACGCCGGCGGCGTGGGGCGACGCCATGGACGTCCCGCTCAGCCACGCGTAGGTCCCCGTGGGGTAGGTCGAGCGGATGTCATCACCCGGCGCGAAGAGGTCGACGGTCGTCGCGCCCCAGTTCGAGAAGCTCGCCCGCTGGTCGGTCGACGTCGACGCGCCGACGCACAGGACGTTGGCCTTCGCGACGTTGCACGGGAACTTCGGCGTGCTGTCGTTGTTGCTGTTCTCGTTGCCGGCGGCGACGACGAAGAGCGTGTTCGGCGCGGCGTCGATGGCGGCCGCGAAGGCCAGCTCGCCGCCGTCGCCGCCCAGGCTGGCGTTCACGACGCGGGCGCCGTTGACGGCGGCGTGCGTGAACGCGTCGGCGATGTCCGACGTGTACCCGCTGCCGGAGTCGTTCAGCGCCTTCAGCGGCATGACTCTCGCGCTCGGCGCGACGCCCACGACCCCCACGCCGTTGTCCTTCGATGCCGCGATGGTGCCCGCCACGTGCGTGCCGTGCCCCTGGACGTCCTCCGGCGTGGTGTCGTCCGCGACGAAGTCGTAGCCCGCGACCGTCCGCCCCGAGAGGTCCGCGTGCGCGGTCTGCACGCCGGTGTCGACGACGCCCACGGTGACGCCCGCCCCGAGCGACTGGCCCCAGGCGGCGGTGACGTCGATGTCCGCGTCGAAGGTGCCGGCGGCGCCGAGGATCGACTGCCCGGTGTTCTCCAGGCCCCAGAGGCTGGTCCACATCGGGTCGGTCGTGAACGCCTGCACCGGTGCGTCGGGCTCGGCGGCCACGACGGCGGGGTCGGCGTTCAGCCGCTCGAGCGCGTCGGTCAGCTCGCCCGGCGGGGCACGGACGACCTCGGTGTCGGCGAGGCGCAGCATCCGCACGTGATCGACGCCGGCGTCGTCGCGGACATCGGTGCGCTCGGCGGCGGTCAGCCCCGGTTCCCGGATGACGATGATCTCGCGCGCGCCCTGACGCTCGAGCTCGTCCGGTGTCGCGGCCACCGCAGCGGACCCGGGGAGCGCGAGCGCGAGGGCGAGTGCGGCGAGCGGCATGCGAGGCACACGGTCGGCGTCGGCGCAGCGCAATGCGTCCTCGCCTGCTTGTGGTCCCAACGGACGGGTTTTCGATCGATCGGTCCCCGGTTACCCTGAGGCCATGTGCCGGAACATCCGAACGCTCTACAACTTCGAGCCGCCGGCGACGGACGACGAGGTCCAGGCCGCGGCCCTGCAGTACGTCCGCAAGATCAGCGGGTCGACGAAGCCGTCGCAGGCGAACGCCGAGGCGTTCGCTCGTGCGGTGGAGGCCGTCGCCGCCGCGTCGCGGGAGCTGCTCGACAGCATGACCACGACCGCGCCGCCGAAGAACCGCGAGGTCGAGGCGGCGAAGATGCGCGCACGGGCTGCGAAGCGCTACCAGGCCGCCTGAGCCCGTAGTCCTCCGCAGCACGGCGGGGGGACTCACCGGTCGCGCGCGCCGACCTGGCGCGCGTACGCTCCACCCATGTCAGCACCCGGCGTCCCCGGCCCGCCGCCCCGGGGCTCCATCACACTCGAGGGCGTCGCCCGCCGCTACGTCGTCGGCGAGACCACGGTCACGGCGATCGAGGCCGTGGACCTCGTCGTCGAGCCCGGCGAGTTCGTCGTCATCCTGGGCCCATCGGGCTCGGGCAAGACCACGTTGCTGAACCTCATCGGCGCCCTGGACTCCCCCACCGACGGGCGGGTGGTCGTCGGCGGGCGCGACATCACGAGCGCCTCGCGCCGCGAGCTGTACGCGTTTCGCCGCCACACGGTCGGCTTCATCTTCCAGACGTTCAACCTCTTCCCCGGGCTCACCGCCCTGGAGAACGTC
>SYBY01000272.1 GCA_005788585.1 Actinomycetota bacterium
GCGAAGTGGTGGACCCGGAAGTACGCGCCGTCCGCGCCCAGCTCCTCCGCTGCCACGGCCAGGTCGATCAACTGCAGCAGCGCGTCGGCGGCCGTCTGCGTCTGGCTGCCGCGCTGCGGGGACCAGTGGCCGAAGGAGAGAAAGCCGATCCGCTTCATACAGCCAGTAAAGCGCGCGGCGGCGAGCGCCTAGACTCCGCGCCGTGCACCGCAGGGTCACGTTCTCGCGGAACTTCACGATCTCGCTCTCGCGCACGTGCGTCTCGCACTGCAAGTACTGCGCCTTCCAGACCCACCAGCCGCATCTGCACGCGCCGGACGAGGTCGAGCGTCTCCTCGACGACGCGGTCAAGCGCCGCGCCAAGGAGCTGCTGGTCCTCACCGGCGACCGCCCGGCTGACCACCCCGGCGTGCGGTCGCGGCTCGACGCGCTCGGGTTCGAGGACTTCGTCGGCTACGTCGTCTGGGTCTGTGAACGGGCGCTCGAGCGGGGGCTCCTGCCGCACACGAACCTCGGAGCGCTGACCCGCGACGAACTCGCACGCCTGCGCCGGGTGACCGCGTCGCAGGGCCTGATGCTCGAGTCGCTGCGCGACGACCTCGTCGCCCACCAGGGCTCGCCGACGAAGGATCCGGCGCTGCGGCTGCAGACCATCCGCGACGCGGGCGAGCTGCAGATCCCCTTCACCAGCGGCATCCTGGTGGGCATCGGCGAGACCCACGAGGACCGCCTGGCAGCGCTCCGTGCGCTCGGCGAGGTCCACGCCGAGCATGGGCACCTGCAGGAGGTCATCCTCCAGAACTACGTGCCGCACCGCCGCTACCACGGTGAGGAGCCGGCGGACATCGCCACGGAAGCCGCCGAGAACTACTGGCGCACCGGCCTGGGCACGCCGCCCGAGCACGCGACACCGCCGTGGGCCTCCGAGGTCACGCTGGAGCAGCTCGAGCACCTCATCGCGTTCACCGCTGAGCACCTTCCGGGCGTGGGGATCCAGATCCCGCCGAACCTGTCCGAGCACTGGCCGCGGCTCGTCGCGGCGGGGGCGACCGACCTCGGCGGGCTGAGCGCCAACGGCGACCACATCTCGCCGGAGCATCCGTTCCCGTCACCGCCGCAGGTGCGCAAGCGCATGGCCGAGGACGGGATCGCGGTCGCCGAGCGGCTGTGCGTCTACCCGCAGTACCTCAACCCGGAGTGGACCGACCCTGCGGTGCTCGACGTCGTGACCGCCAAGTACTGGAGCTTCATCCCGCGCGGCAGCTCGGGTCGCAGCGAGCAGCGCACGATTCGCCGCGACCTCGTGCCCGCGGCCATCGCGAAGGGTCGTGACGGGACGGCCCTGACCGAAGACGAGCTGACCGCCCTGTTCGCGGAGGACCGCCCGGAGGCGATCGAGGACCTGCGCCAGGCCGCCGACGAGCTGCGGGCCGAGGTCGCGGGGGAGACCGTGACGTTCGTCGTCAACCGCAACATCAACGTCAGCAACGTCTGCACCGTCGGGTGCGCGTTCTGCGGGTTCGGTCAGTCGCGCCGATCGCCCGACGCGTACGAGCACTCGCGCGCGGACTTCGTCCGCCGTGTCGAGGAGGCCGTCGACTACGGCGCGACCGAGCTGTGCATCCAGTCGGGCATCCACCCGGACTGGGGCCTGGACGACTACCTGGGCTGGCTGCGCCTGGCGAAGGAGACCGCGCCGCAGTTGCACCTCCACGCGTACTCGCCGATGGAGATCGCGCACATGGTCGACGTCAGCGGCCACTCGCCGGCTGACGTGTTCGCGCAGCTGCGTGACGCCGGCCTGGGGTCGACCCCCGGCACCGCCGCCGAGGTCCTGCACGACGGCGTGCGCGAGCGGATCAGCCCGAACAAGCTGCCGGTCGCGCGGTGGGTCGAGATCATCGAGGCGTCGCACGCCGCGGGCCTGCGCTCGACGAGCACGGTCATGTTCGGCCACGTCGAGGAGCCGTGGGAGCTCGCCGAGCACCTGCGCGTCGTCCGCGCGCTGCAGGAGCGCACGGGCGGCATCACGGAGTTCGTCCCGCTGTCGTTCATCCCGTTCCAGACGCTGCTCGGGCGGACGCACGGCATCGAGGAGATCAGCCGGGAGGAGAACCTCAAGCACACCGCCGTCTTCCGCCTGGCGCTCGGCCGGACGATTCCCAACGTGCAGGCGTCCTGGGTGAAGATGGGGCTGGAGACCGCGACCGAGGCGCTGCGCTGGGGCGTCAACGACCTCGGCGGCACGCTGATGGAGGAGTCCATCAGCCGGCTTGCGGGCAGCCAGCACGGCGTGCGGCTCGACCCGCCGCAGCTCATCGGCGCGGCCCACGCCGCCGGCCGGCCGGCGGCGGAGCGCACCACGCTCTACGAGGTGCGCGCCACCCACGCGCTGCCCGTGGCGGCGTAGCCCTACCGGTAGCGCGCCATCAGCTCCCGCGCCTTCGCCGTCAGCGCACCCTTCTCGCCGTTGGAGCTCGTCGTCAGCCCGAAGTAGTACTCGCGCTCGTTCGACGTGCCGGGCGCCCGGTAGTCGGTGCCCATATAGAGCAGGACCCGCGCGACGCCGGCGCTCTTGAGGTCGGTGACGATTCGCTCGATGGTCGTCGCCGCCTCGGCGTACGTCATCGCGGTGTTCCAGCCGTAGTTGTTGGGAGTGCCCCCCTGGTAGACGGTCCGGCCGTTGTCGGTGGAGACGCCGACCTCGCTGGCCCAGATCTCGGTCTCGCTCCACCCGACCTCGGCGAGGTCCCGACGCACATCGCTGAGGCGGTTGAGGTACCCGGGGCCATACGGGTGGAACTGCACGGCGCGAGGGCGGGCGCCGACGGCCTTCATCGCCTTCATGACCTCAAGGCCAGGACGGTGACCGCGGTTCGCCGAGTCGCCGACCGCGACGAGCGTCATCGACGGATTCGCGGAGATCACGGCGTCCTGCGCGGCCTTGAACGCGCGGGCGTACTGCGCGTAGTCCCACGACTCGTTCTGCAGCCACGGCTCGTTGCCGAACTCGATGGCTTCGAGGCCCCGGACGGTCGCCCAGGTGCCGACGTTCCGGCTCTCGGACTCCGACGGCGCGGACTCGTTGAAGTCGACCAGCGCGATGATCCGGGCGCCGCGGGACGCGTACTCGTCGGCGATCGCCTGGATCTCCGCGCGGCTCATCCCGGCGTGCAGACCGCCGACGCGGACCAGGCCGGGCCGGACGACCTCGGTCGCGCGGTAGTCGATGTCGCGCGCTCCCGTGTGCACGCCGAGGAGGAACCCGGGCGCGGGGGACGGCGTCGGCTGCGGGACCGGCTCGGGGGCCGGTGCGGGCTCGGGCGCCGGGACCGTGACGGGCGAGGTACCCCCGCCGACGAGATCGTCGATGGCGCCTTCGTAGCCGGTGGCGCTGAGATGGCCGGCGCAGCGCGTTGCGGCCGCGTCGGTGACGCTGCGGGCGAGCTTCCACGCGCCGCCGGCCTGGCGGACCCACGCCTCGACACGGTCGCCGGTGACCCGCAGGCCCAGGCCGTCGCCGACACCGACCGTGCCGCCACCCGCGTAGGACCTGTACAGCTCGGTTTCGACGCCGCCGTCATACCGCCAGAGCCACAATGCGCCGTTCCTGTCGAGCTCGAGGCTGAAGCCGGTGTACGCCGCGCCCGGGTTCCGCACACAGGCCCCGATCCCGATGTTGCCCGCCGCGACCTTCGTCACGGCGATCTCCTGATCGCCGGCGAAGCGGGTCGTGGCGAGATAGGCCGAACCCCAGCCGTCGGTGGGGAGCTGCATCCGTCCGGACGTGATCCGCGGCTCGGACGGGGCGCCGGGGTAGACGGGCATCGCCCACGAGGTCCCGAGTGCGGCGCGGTCGAACGTGTCGCGGACGTCGGTCTTGGTGGGGAAGGCCGGCGCCGGCTCGGGCTCGGGCTCGGGTGTCGGCGTCGGGTCCGGGGTTGGGTCGGGAGTGGGCGTCGGCGTCGGGGTGGGCGTGGGCGTCGGCGTCGGCGGCACGCTGTCGGTCGGCGGCGCCTCGGGCCGCTCGATGACGACCGTCTCGCAGCTGCTCATGCGGTTGCGGAGCGCGGCATCGGTGTAGCGGCCGGCGTCTTCGACGAGCACGCGGTCGCGGCCGGTTCCACATTCGATCCGGAAGGTGAGGCTGTCGGCGGCGGTCAGCGTGATGACGTCGTCGCCGGCGTTGCCGATCATCCGGTCGTAGTGATCGCCGGTGATCCGGTCGTCGCCGCTGCCGCCGTAGAGCGCGTCGCGCCCGCCACGGTCGATGATCGTGTCGTTCCCTCCGTTGCCCCACGCGACGTCGTTGGTGGTGCCCGGGCGGAACGTGTCGGCGCGGGAGGTCCCGTAGAAGACCGCCGCGTCCGCGGAGGCGGGCAGGGCGGCGGCGAGGAACGCGGCGGTGACGGCGAGCCGCGCACTGCGGCGGCGGGGGACGGCGAAGGACATTGCGAGGGACTCCGTTGATTGCTTCCTGGGGCCATCCATGACCCCGTGGCAACGGTTGTCGGCGCGTGCCCCGGCAGGAGTTGATCTCGTGTTCCAAACCCCTCTGGACGCATGGACGCCCGACCGGGTCCCGTCCATCGGGCGTCGGCGGGTCCGGCATCCGGTGTGTCGCGGAAGCTCGGCCCGCCAGGAGACATAACCCCACTGCAACGTGGCGCGTTCGCGCTCGAACCCGCCCGGCGGCGTGTATGAGTTCGGTGTGGACGCACGCCCGCAAAACGCGGCCGGATGTCCTACCCGCTACGTGAAGAGGTCCTCGTGGCGGTCGCGCAGCAGCGCGCGCACGCCGTGACCGTCGTGCAGCGTGACGTACGCGCCCAGGCCGCCGACGAGGACCGCCGGCTCGCCGCTGTCCTTGCCCACGCGGGCGAGGTCCGCGGCGGCGGCGACCTGGTCGGCGGTTGCGATCCACGTGGCGCGCAGCTCGCGACCGTGCCGGTCCTCGCGCCCGCGCCAGTCGGCGAGCGGCCGCAGCCCGGCGATGCCGATGGCGACGTCGACCTGGCCGTGGCGCCACGCCCGCCCGAACGAGTCCGCGACGACGACGGCGGGGGCCGCGCCCGCGCCGCGCCGCAGGGCGGTCCGCAGGCGCCGCGCCGAGGCATCAGCGTCCTTCGGCAGGGTGATCACGGCGTCGACGTCCGCGACGTTCGAGCTGTCGACGCCCGCGTTGGCGCACACGAAGCCGTGATGCGTGCGGGTGATGAGGACGCCGTGCTCGGCCCGGACCACCTCGGAGCTCTGGTCCAGGACGACCTGCACGATCCGCGGGTCCTTGCCGTGGCGGTGGGCGAGGACCTCCGCCTCGACCCCCGGGGTGACGGTCGCGAGGTCGACGATGCACCCCTCGGCCTTCGAGACGACCTTGTGCGAGACCACGAGCACGTCGTCATCGGCCAGCCCGGAGTCCCGTGCGACGCCGGCCAGGAGCGCCCCGAGGTCGTCGCCAGGGCGAATCTCGGGGAGGTCAGGCAGCGCGCGAGCGGTGATCATCGCGGTGGCGTGATGCGTCCCAGGAGGCCGCGCGTGCTGGCCGCCGTGCCGCGCGCGGCGGCCAGGGCGTCGCGGAGCGTGGCGAGGTCCTCGGGGGTGTCGACGTCCATGGCGAACGCGTCGATCTCGACGACGACGTGCTCCACCCGCGCGGCGGCCGCGGCGCCCTCATGCCGTGCCCGGCTGTCGGGGCCGAAAGCCGGCGTGATGACGCCAGGCGGGCTCAGGAGCAGGGCGTTCGTTCCGCTGCCATGGCGGTCGGGGACGATCACGACCGACGGTGCAGGCGGTGCGGCCGCGAGCACCGCGTCGATGTCCGCCGGCGCGAGCGCGGGGCAGTCACCGGGGAGCAGGAGGACGCGATCGACGTCCTCGAGCGCGGAGATGCCGAGCAGGGCGGCCTCGCTGTGACCGCGCTCGGCCGGGTCGGGCACGACCAGGGCGCCCTGGCTGGCCGCGAGCGCTGACGCGATCGGCTCAGCGGTGACGACGATGACCTGGTCGATCGCCTTGCTGCGGCGCAGCGCCCGCAGGACGTCGGAGACCATGGCTTCGGCGAGCGACCTGCGCAGGTCGGCCGGCAGCGACGCGGCGAGGCGCTGTTTGGCGTTGGCGAAACGCTTGACGGGAAGGATCGCGGCAGTGGTCATCGCAGGGACTCCGCAAACCGGAGCGTCGCGTCGGCGACACGGTGCCGGGCGGCGGGGTCGCCGAGCATGGTGTCGCACCGCAAGGCCGGAAGCGCTCCGGCCCAGGGTTCGTCGGTGACGAGGCCGTCGAGAACGCCGTCGTAGAGCGCCGCGATCCCGGCCGCGTTCGCTGCGTGGCCGGTGTGCGACAGGAAGTCCGCGGTGGGCCCCTTCAGCACCTGGCCGCCGACGATCGGGGAGACGGCGACGACCGGCGCGGCAGCGTCGCGCAGCGCCTCGCGCATGCCCGACAGGGCGAGGATCGGCCCGATGGAGATCGCGGGATTCGACGGGCCGATGACGATCGCCCGGGCCGTCGCGATCGCCTCGAGGACCTCCGGTGAGGGGGCGGCGACCTCGGCGCCCTCGATCCGCACGCCCTCGACGGGCGCGCCGCGGTGAAGGATGAGGAAGCGCTGGAGGTCGACCCAGGACCCGCCGGTCTGCACCGAGGTCCGCACCGGGGCGTCGCTCATCGGCAGGACCCGCGCACGGACCCCGAGGGCGGAGACGATGTCGGCGTGCGCCTCGGTCAGCCGCGCGCCGGCGCGCAGCCGTTCGGCACGATGCAGGCCGAACGCGAGGTCGCGGTCGCCGAGGTTGAACCAGATGTCGCGGCCGAGCTCACGGAAGCCGTCCATGGTCGCGAACGTGTCGCCCTCCAGTCCCCAGCCGCGCGCATCGATGCGATCGGCCAGCCAGAACGTGCACAGGTCCGGGTCGGGGGAGACGTAGGCGCCGTACAGCTCGATGTCGTCCCCCGTGTTCGCGACGACGACCAGATCGTCGCCGGCCACGTCGAGCATCCCGCGCGCGAGCTTCGCCCCGCCGGTCCCGCCGGCGAGTACCACGACCGGCGCGCCGGTCATCAGCCCTTCGGCTTCAGCGGCGGCCAGAGATCCGCGGGCAGGCCGGTGATCTTGATCCCCGCGTGGGTCTTGTGGCGCACGTTCGTGCTGATGAGCAGCGCGGTGAGGCTCTCGCAGATCCGCGCCATCTCGAGCCGGCCGACATCGACGCAGCGCAGGCCCTCGATCCGGTCGATGACGTCGGCGACGCGCTGCTTGTCGGCGCGCTTGTCCCCGGCCACGAGGACGTCCTCGTCCAGGGGGTGGTCGAGATCGCCGAGCGTGGGGGCGCCGACGGTGTGCAGCGCGCTGACGACGCGCACGCCCGCGGGAACCATCTCCTGCGCCTGCTGGGCGGCCGAGCCCTGCCAGACGGCGAGCATCCGCGTCGCCTTGCCGCTGACGGCGGCGGCGAGCGGCACGGTGGCGTCCACGACGAGCTGGCCCTCGCGCAGGACCCCCTTGAGGTTCGTGAGCGTCTCGGACTGGTTGCGGAACGGCACCGAGAGGAACACGAGCTCGTTCGCCGCGGCGGCCTCGGCGTTCTCGGCGGCGCTGAACTGCCCGTCGGGGACGAGCTCCAGCGCGCGGCGCTCGGTCTCGGCGGCGCGCTCGGCGTCGCGGGAGCCGAGCATGACGGGGACACCGGCCCGGCCGAGCCGGACGGCGAGGGCGAAGCCCAGGGCGCCAGAGGCGCCGACGATGGTGATCGGCTCAGCAGACATGACGGCGGGCGAGGATACCCTGCGAGATGACGATGTCCGACGGTGTCGACCTCCAGCC
>SYBY01000273.1 GCA_005788585.1 Actinomycetota bacterium
CGCTGCTGCAGCGCTTCGGCCTGGAATGGGCGTTCCGGCTCGCGCAGGAGCCGCGGCGGCTGTGGAAGCGCTACGCGCGCTACAACCCGCTGTTCGTGCTCGGCTTCGCGCGGCAGTACGCGGCACAGCGCCGTGCGGCACGCACGCGTTAGCCTGAGCCGTCGCCATGGCTGATGTCGCCGTCATCGGAGTGGGCCGCATCGGTCTGCCCCTCGCACTGAGCTTCGCCGACCGCGGGCTGTCCGTGATCGGTGTCGACAAGGACGCCGACCGCCTCGGCGCGATCCGCGAGCGGCGCATGCCGTTCCAGGAGGATGGTGCGCAGGAGCTGCTCGACCGCGTGGACCTCACGCTGACCGATCGCGTGGCCGACGCCGCGCAGGCCGATGCGATCGTGCTCACGCTCGGCACGCCGTCGTTCAGCCACATCGAGATCGACATCCGCGACATCCGCAGCGCGCTCGACGACCTGCTCCCCCACCTGCGCGCGGGCCAGACGATCATCCTGCGCTCGACCGTCGCGCCGGGCACCACCGACTTCGTCGCCGGGTACCTGGCCAAGCACCGCGGCTTCGTGATCGGCGAGGACGTGTTCGTCGCCCACGTGCCCGAGCGGATCGCCGCCGGCCGGTTCCTCGAGGAGATCGACACGCTGCCGTGCATCGTCGGCGGGGTCGGCGAGCGGTCGGGCGAGAAGGCCGCCGAGCTGTTCGGTGTCTTCGCCGCGCCGATGGTGCAGACCTCGCCTGTCCAGGCCGAGCTGGCGAAGATCTGGACCAACATCCTGCGCTACGCCACGTTCGCCCTGCCGAACCTGCTGATGATGGACTGCGAGCAGTACGGCGCGAACGTCTTCGAGGTCATCGACCTCATCAACCGCGACTACCCGCGCGGCGGGATCAAGTCGCCCGGCCTCACCGCCGGCACGTGCCTGCGCAAGGACTTCGCGTTCAGCGAGGAGCGCTCGAACGCGCCGGGCATGCTGCTGGCCGTCAGCCGGGTCAACGAGTCCGTGCCGCTGTTCCTCGTCGAGGGGATGAAGCGCCGCCTCGACGGGCTGTCCGGCAAGAAGGTCGCCGTCCTGGGCCTGGCGTTCAAGTCCGGTACCGACGACGAGCGCGACTCGCTCAGCCACAAGCTCATCCGCCTGCTCGAGCGCGAGCTCGCCGACGTCGCGGTCTGCGACCCCCACGTCGTCACGCCTACGCTGCCGCTCGAGGAGGCCGTCGCGGGCGCCGACGCCGTCGTCGTCGCCACGAACCACCCCGAGTTCTCGGGCCTGGAGAAGCTGCGCGAGGTCGCGGCCATCGCCGGCGACCCGCTCGTCGTCGACCCCTGGAACGCCTTCGGCGCCGGGCAGGTCTTCGCCTACGCCAAAGAACTCAGCACGCTGGCGGTGCAGCCCTCGTGAGCAAGGTCCTCGTCACCGGCGGCGCCGGCACGATCGGCCGCGCGGTCGTCAAGCGGCTGCTGCGCGACGGCGAGCACGAGGTGCGCGTCTCCGACCAGCGCACGCCGCCGTCGTGGATGGACGGCCAGGTCGAGGTCCACATGGGCGACCTGCGCGACCAGGCCCAGGCCGACGCGGCCGCGGCGGGCTGTGACCACGTCATCCATCTCGCCGCGATCGTCGGCGGCATCGGCAACTTCCACAAGCTGCCGCTGACGCTGACCGACATGAACGCGGCGCTCTACACGACGACGATCGGCGCGGCGCTGAAGGCTGACGTCGCGCGGTACACGTACGTGAGCAGTTCGATGGTCTTCGAGAACGCGACGGAGTACCCGACGACCGAGGACCACATCAAGACCTGCCCGGTCCCCACCAGCGCCTACGGGTTCAGCAAGCTCGCCGGCGAGGTCTGGGTCCGCGCCGCGCAGGAGGAGCACGGCCTGCGCTACACGATCTGCCGCCCGTTCAACGCGTACGGCCCGGGCGAGATGCCCGAGGACGAGCCCGGCATCGCGCACATGGTCCCCGACGTCATCAAGAAGGTCCTCGCGGGCATGGACCCGCTGCCGATCTTCGGCGACGGCACCCAGACGCGCACCATCACGCACACCGACGACATCGCCGACGGGATCGTCACCGCGACGTTCCACCCGGCCGCCGAGGGCGAGGCGTTCAACATCTCCGCGGCGCAGGAGCAGACGGTCAAGGAGATCGCCGCGATCATCTGGGAGCAGTGCGGCAAGGACCCGGAGGCCCTGACGTTCGAGCACCTGCCGACGTTCGCCGTGGATGTCGTGCGGCGCTGGCCGAGCGTCGAGAAGGCCAAGCGCGTCCTCGGGTGGGAGGCGCAGATCGGCGTCGAGCAGGGCATCGCCGACACCGTCGCGTGGCTGCGCCAGGAGCTGCCCGCCACCGCCTGATGGCCGGCCCGCAGCCCACCGTCTACACGATCGGCTACGAAAAGCTGCTGCCCGCGGCGCTCGTCAACGAGCTGGTCGTCGCCGACGTCCAGCGCGTGATCGACGTGCGCTACCGGCCCCAGTCACGGCGTGCCGGCATGAGCAAGACCCGGCTCGGCGAGACGCTGGCCGACCACCGCATCGCCTACGAGCACCGCCGCGAGCTCGGCACGCCGCCGGACATCCGCCACGACTACAAGTCCGGCCGGGTGGCCGAGGGCGCGGCACGCTTCACCCGATACATCGAGGAGGAGCACGGCGACGCGCTGGACGCGCTGGCCGAGGAGCTCTGCACCGAGGGCGTGCCGACCACCGCGCTCATGTGCCTGGAGGACAACCCCGAGCACTGCCACCGCCGGATCCTCACCGACGCACTGCAGCGGCGCCGGCCGGACCTGCGGGTCATCGACCTCTGAATGCGCCGCGCGGGTTGAGCTGTCACATCGGCGGTGCCGGGATGCGCATGGCGCGGGTTGTGCCGTCCTTCATGCGAGCGATGACCTTGGACTCGCCGGCAGCGAACCGGCCGTCGTAGGCGACGATGACCGCGCCGTTGGTGGGGCGCAGCGTTCGGACATCACGCGGCGTGACGAACGTGACCGCGACGACACCGGGATCCACCCTGCCGGAGAACACCGTCGTGCCCCGCTGCGTGCGGCGCTGAACCCGAGCGCGTACGGCTTCGTCGGTGCCCTGTTCGTCGCCGCTCAGGGCGGTGCCCCATCCGATCGCGACCGGGAACCGGACCCTCTCCCGGCCGGCCGGGGCACCGCAGCTGCTCCCGCCACCGAAGGCCCCGCTGATGGTGTCCAGCTGGTAGTCAACGGCGGCGAGCGTGTCGCCGACGACCCGCCCACCGTAGGTCCAGCACACCCTGCCGTCCCGGTGGCGGGCGACCGAGACCCCGAACGGCAGTCCTCCATTGGGGTCCGGTGCTTGCGCGGCGATGCGCCCAGGGAACCGCGGAATCGACGGAACAGGATGGCGAGGGCGCGCACGGCGTGGACTGCCGTCAACGACCGTGACGCTCCGCTCCCGATACGTGATGCGGCCGTGGAGTCCGCGTGCAGGTTGCGGACCCCTGGTGGCCAGCAGCCACGCGCCGTCCCGGGACGTGCGCCGGCCGGTGATCCCCGCTTCGCCGAGGCGCAAGTCGATTCGGGCGGCGCCACGACCGGCAAGCCCCCACGCCACCGTCACCTTCGGCACGGCGGCCGGTGCCTCCGGGTCGGTGATGGTTGTGCGCACGTCGATCGCGCCGCCGCCCGACGGCGCGGCCCGGCGCGAGCCGCAGTTGGTCGGAACCCCGGTGAGCGCAACCGGCGCGGCGCGGAAGGTGCCACGGGAGTCCAGCCAGCCGAATGTGCCGCGGTGCAGGCGGCCCAGCTGGGCACAGATGTTGCGACCGACGACCGGGGACACGCCGGGGCGCCGCGACCCAACGGGCACGACCCGCTCCGCACGGAAGACCCGGACGGCCCAGTCCGGTCCGCCATCGGGGGCAGGGATGCGAGCCTGGATGCGCGGCTTGGTCAGCGTTCGGAGCTGGATGTACCCATCGCCGGTGGGCGCGTGGAGCGGCGGCCCGACCCGCACGACGCCGGTGGGACTGGGAACAACTCCGGCCGGCGGGCTCCCCTCGTCGCCTGCCTTGGTGCGTGGAACCGCCAGGGCGACCGCCACGCCTATCACGACGCCGGCCACGACGGCGGCGGCAAACAGGCGACGCACAGACAGGGTCATCCAGACCTCCTAGACGGCGGTGGGGGGACCGGCTTGGGAGCCGGGAGCCGCCGGTTCACAAGACGGTCGCTCCCGCGCCGGACCACGCTGCTCCCATTCCGGAGGCGGATACGAATCACCACCGTCGCGGGGTCCACATCCCCCGGGTAGACGGCGAGGATCGTGCGGAGCCGGCGCTGGAGGATCGAACGGGGACGTTGTCCTGGCAACTGGGCGGTGACGCTGAGCACACCGGGGCCTACGGCGCCCCACACCGCGGTCCTGGGCGGGTGTCGACGCCAGTTCCCGGGCGGGAAAGCGCGCCCTCCCCCGCCGCGCGAACCCGGTGTCAGGCGCCGCGCTGCAAAGAACCAGGAATTGCGCTGCGGACGAGATGGAGTACCGAGGGTCCAGGTACCGAGATCCCCGCATGCAGGTGGGCTCATCGGTGCGTTGCGGGTGCGCCGCGCCGGGGTGAACGCCACGCAGAGCCGCCGATCGCCACTCGTCATCCCCTGCGTGACGCGCCAGGCGGGCCCGCCCTCCGGGTCGAGGACGATCGATGGGCTGGCGCCGAGCCGGTGAATTTCGCGGCGGCCAGACCTGAAACGGAGCGTCGCGGTGATCGCGGAGTCCTCCGGGTACCCACGCAGCGCAAGGGCGAAGACCCCGCCGTGGGCAACCGGCAGGCTGATCTCGCGTCCGCGCGCGCGGATGACGACGGACCGCAGCTCGCGCCCGGCGACACCGCTGACGACGGTGCGGACGTCCGACGGCGCGGGGGCGTCGAACACCCGGGCTCCGATAAGAGAGGCCGCGCCGGTACGCGGGGTGCCGCACGAGTCGCTCGCATCAGCGGGGATCGGCCGGAACCGCCCGTCGAGGCCGACAATGCCGAACTCGCCCTCGACGACCTGCCCTACGGTGCTGCAGAGCAGCCCGGTTGCACCCCGCGCGGTGCGTACCGTCCACGGCGGTTCGTTCGCTCGTGGGTCAGAGGCGCGGACCGCACTCACCCGCGCGGTGTTGGCCAGCGCCGTCTGCTCGGCAGGGACTGCCCGCGGTGTGGGGATGGGGCTTCCGCGGAGCGCCGTCAGGGTGCCGGCCGCCGCCGTACCCGCCACGCCGACGACCAGCGCAGCGGTAAGGAACCCGCCCCGCAGCCCGCTCCACGGGTGGGGCCGCCTCGCGCGCCGAGCCTCCGTGCGGCGCCGCGCCGCATCAACGAGGTCACGTTCGAGGGTGTCGATGAAGTCATTCATGCGTGCTCCTCCCCGAATCGGGCGCGAATACCCGCCAGGCCGCGGCTCACCCGCTGCCGGATGACCGCGGGTGACACGTCGAGATCGGCCGCGATCTCCAGGTATGAGCGCTCGTCCACGACACGTGCGAGCACGGCCTGGCGCTGCTCAGGTGGCAGGTCGCCGACGAGCGCGGCAGCGTCGAGGCCGCGCGAGACGTCGACCAGTTCTTCGATCCGCTCGAGGTCGGCGTCCGTGAGCTCCCGTGCGGGCATGCCGAGACGCCGTCGCGCGCGGGCCTCGATGCGACCGCGGCGCGCGCCGTCAACGAGACGGGATGAGGCCATGCTGAAGAGCCACGCCCGCGCGGGACCCCGTGCGGGCTCGAACCGCGCGGCGCCTTCCAGGGCAGCGGCGAACGTCTCCGCGCAGAGATCCGCGGCGAGCTCGGGACGTCCCGTCCGGGAGAGGAGGTACGCCAGGAGCGCGCGGACGTGCCGTCGGTAGAAGATGGCGAACGCCTCCGGGTCGTCGGGCACTGAGGCCAGGAGGTCAGCGTCGGTGCGTGTCGCGTCCTTCACTGTGAGCACTACGAATACCCTGGCCGCGCTGTGACGGACGCGGCGTGACGGCGACCGGTGCCGTCAGCCGGACGGGCACATCAGGGCGCGCCCGGCGCCGCCTCGGTGGCCAGCGGCGTGTCCGGCAGCCGCCGCGCCACCGGCACCGCCAGCAGCGCGAGGGTCGCGGCCAGGAACAGCGCGGTGCGCAGCCCATCGAGCCGGGACTCCTCGTAGATCGCAACGGCGTCGTCGACCTGGTCCGGCGTGAGACCAGCGTCAGCGAGCTTCGTCGCCGCCTCGTCGGACGTGATGATCTCCACCCCGCCCGCGGTCCCCTCGACCAGTTGCTCGCGCACGTCCGCAGGCAGCGCGGTGTCCGTCGCCAGGCGGTCCTGCACGCCCGAGGTCAGCCCGATGATGAGCACCGAGCCGATGAGCGCCGTGCCCAGCGACGCGCCGAGGTTCTGCGCCGTCCCCTGCAGGCCGCTCGCCGCGTTGGCCTCGTCGGAGCCGACCGACGACATGATCACGTTGCCGATCTGCGACAGCGCCAGCCCGATCCCGCCGCCTGCCAGCAGCATCGCGACGGTGAAGCGCGGGCCATTGAGCTCCGGCTGGATCGTCGCCAGCAGCACGAGGATCCCGACGAGCAGGACGCCGACGCCCGCAGTGACGATCGTCCGCGGCGCGATCCGGCCGCCCAGTCGCCCGCCGATGCCGCTCATGACGATCAGCGCCAGCGAGAGCGGGAGCAGGCGAATGCCCGTGTCGAGTGCGTCGAGGCCCAGGACGACCTGGAGGTAGACCGGCAGGATGAAGAACGTGCCCGCGAGGATCGTCTGCTGCGTGGCCATCATGCCGAGGCCGTTCTGCAGCGGGCCGATGCGCAGGATCGCCGGGTCGAGCAGCGGGTCGCGGCCCTCCGTGGCGAGCTTCGCCTCATAGCGCAGGAAGGCCGCGAGCACGAACAGGCCGGCGGCGATCAGGAAGGGGACGACCGAGAACCCGAACGGCGTGATCTCCGTGCCCCCGATGGTCAGCGCGCCCGACGGCTGGATCCAGCCCCACGAGCCGGTCTTCAGGATCGCGAACACCACGAGGCCGAACCCGATCGCCGACAGCACCGCGCCGACGTAGTCCATGCGCACCTTGTGCGCCGAGCGCGGCGCGTCGCCGATCCGCGGAAGGACGAGCAGCACGAGGACGACGACGACGCTCTCGGCAGCGAACACGTAGCGCCAGCTGAACTCCGTCGTGGCGAAGCCGCCGATCAGCGGGCCGAGCCCGGCGCCTGCGCCCATGGCCGCCGCGAGGATCCCGTAGGCCAGGGCACGCTGGGCGCCGCTGTAGTTCGCCACGATGAGTGTCGCCAGCGCCGGGATGACGAGCACGGCGCCGAGGCCCTCGACCAGCGACCACCCGAAGTACAGAACCGTCATGTTCGGACTGATCGCGGTGGTGAACGACCCGATGCCGTAGACGACCAACCCCACACCCAGGATCTTCCGCCGCCCGAACAGGTCGCCCATCCGGCTGCCCGTGAGCATGAACGCCGCCATCACGAGCGTGTAGAGCGTGATCGCCGCCTGGACGGACGTGATCGACGTGTCCAGGTCGATGACGATCTGGCTGATCGCCACGTTCATCACCGTGGTGTCGAGCACCATGATGAACTGCGCCGCCGCCAGGACGGCGATCGGCAGCATGCTGGCCTTGGGTGCCGCGGGCGCGGCTACAGGTCCGGCGCCGCCGCCCACGTCCGCTCCAGGCCTTCCGCGATGGAGGTCGCGGGCGTCCAGCCCAGCGCGTCGCCTGCACGGGTCACCGCGAGGCACGAACGGTCCAGCTCGCCGAGGCGGGCCGGGGCGAACTCCGGGTCGCCGCCAAGACCGGAGAGGTCGGTGAGGATGCGGACGAGCGTGAGGACGGACGTCTCCTCCTCGGTGCCCAGGTTGATCGGGTCCGTCTCGGTGCTCTGCGCCGCGGCGATGATCCCCTCGACGAGGTCGCCGACGTAGATGTAGTCCCGCGTCTGCTCGCCCGTGCCGAAGATCTTCGGCCGCTCGCCGGCCTTCAGCTTGCCGCAGAAGATCGCGATGACACCTGCCTCGCCGTGGGCGTCCTGGCGCGGGCCGTAGACGTTGCCGAACCGCAGCGCGATCGACGACAGCCCGTACAGGCGCTGGTACAGGCCGAGGTACTGCTCGGCGCAGAACTTGCTCTGCCCGTACGCGGCCATCGGCAGGCACGGCTCGGTCTCGGGGGTCGGAATGACCTCCGTGTCCCCGTAGATGGCGCCGCCGGTCGAGGAGAAGACAACCCGCTGCACGCCGTGCAGGCGTCCGGCCTCGAGCACGTTCACCGTGCCCTCGACGTTCGTGCGGGAGTCATACGCCGGACGCTCGAGCGAGACGCGGACATCGATCTGCGCGGCGAGGTGGAACACCCACTCGGGCCGGTGCTTGGCGAAGATCGACGCGACCTGCTCGCCGTCGCGGATGTCGCCGATCTCCAGCACCGCGCCGCGCGCGAAGGCGCCCTCGAGGTTGGCCTCCTTGCCGCTGGAGAGGTCGTCGAGGATGACGACCTCGTGCCCCGCGTCGAGCAGTCCGTCCGCGAGATTCGAGCCGATGAACCCGGCGCCGCCGGTGATGAGGGTGCGCATGAGACGCGTGAGTGTAAACCGCGAGAGGCGGGTACGCGGGGCGTGGACCCGATTCCCAGGAGGACCCAATGGCGCTCGCACTTCGCCGCAGCAAGAACCCGAGCAAGCTTCAGCGCGCTCGCGGCATCATCACGACCCTCGTCGCCCTGCGCACGCTGGGTGTGCGCAAGGTGGCAACCGTCTTCGGTGCCGGCGCCGTCGCCGTCATCGGCCTCGCCGCGGCCAAGCGCGCACGCGGCAAGCAGGTGGAGCCCGTGCCGGGAGCGGCGCCCACCGAGGCGTCCGCGCCGACCCCGCCGCAGAACGGGACCAATCTGCAGGATGCCGCCGAGCAGGCGCGCGCGGCTGCCGCGTCGCTCGCCCCGCACGGCAGCGGCGCCTCCTGACCGCAGCTACGTCAGGCGCGCCCGGAAGAACGCCAGCGCGGCCTCGCGCTGGTCGGGCGCGCCGAGGATCGTCCTTAGCGGCGCGGCCTCGTAGCCCTCGGTCGCCCACGGGGTGACGTAGAGGTACGGCTCGGGCGTCGCGTCGTCGCCGGGAGAGATCCCGAACCCCGCGCGGCGCCCCGCGGACTCGTCCCCGATCTCGACCGCCAGGTCGAAGTGCTCGGGCCATAGCTGGACCCGGCTCGGCTCGCTCTCCGGCGGCGCCTCCGCGCGCAGCTGCTCGAGCACCGAGGTCCCGAACCCGTACATGTCGCCGAGCCACGTGCTCGCCGCAGGGTCGAGCTCCAGCGGCGAGCTGTCGTACGCCGCGTCCTGGCGCGTGAGGTCGAAGCCGACGAACTCCGCGGCATCCTTGAGCGTCACGAGCCGGCCCTGCTGCTCGCGGCCGGCGATCTCGACGGTCAGGACGTCCCCGGCCACCCGGATCTGCACGTTGTTGCCGAAGTACGGCGTGCCGAACCCGCCGCGGGTCCAGCGCAGGCCGATCTTGCCGTTGGCCCGCTGGCGCGTCGGCGAGATGACGTGCTCGGCGAGCCGGTGCAGCGCCACGCGCGTGGTCGCGAGGCCCGCCGGGGGCGCCGTGAGCTCCGGGTATGCGGCGAGCCAGCGCTCGGCGGCCCACGGCGCGAGCCCGGGTTCGTCAGCGACGAGCTCCGTCCACGTGAGGTCACCCGTCGCCACCGGTGAGACGATCGGCAGGCCGGCCTGCGGTTCCCCGCGGGCAACCGGATCGTCGGCGAACCACGGCGGGGCGGTGACGGTCGGCGGAGAGGGCTCGAGGACCCGGGGGTCGTAGCGCCCACCCAGTCGTTCGAAAGCCTCGGCGCGCGCGTTCACAGCGCTGATTCAACCTGACGGGACGGTCGGCCGTCGTCGGCGTAC
Organism: Actinomycetota bacterium; assembly: GCA_005788585.1. Next base: position 9,932 of record SYBY01000273.1, read on the forward strand.
ACCGCGGCGAGCCGCTCGGCGACCGTCTCGGGCGCCGCGACCTCGCGGACCCGCGCCAGGTCGGCGTTGCCCGCGGTGGTGCTGGCGAAGCGGGCGCTCGCGGCGGCGGCGAGCGCGGCGGCGTCCCCGGGCGGGACCTGCGCGTC